>VEPF01000055.1 GCA_012027055.1 Gemmatimonadota bacterium
ATCATGAACATCATGCTGGTGTCGGTGACCGAGCGGACGCGCGAGATCGGCATCCGCATGGCCATTGGCGGCCGTGGCTCCGACGTGCTCACGCAGTTCCTGGTGGAGAGCGTGGTGATCAGCGTGGCCGGCGGGGTGATCGGGGTGCTCGCGGGCATGGCTGGCGCCGCGCTGATCGGGCATTTCACCGGCTGGAGCACCGCGACACCGCCCGCCGCGGTGGCGCTCGCGGTGAGCTTCTCGGCGGCGGTCGGGATCTTCTTCGGGTTCTATCCCGCGCGTAAGGCCGCGGCGCTGAACCCGATCGAGGCGTTGCGTTACGAGTGATCCGGCGCGCCCGCCGGCAGGGTGAGCGGCGGGGTCGCGTGTCAGAGGGAAAGGACGGCCCAACCATGTTGACGACCGAGCGGGCGCGCCGGCTGCGGCGCATGGCCCTGACGGCGATGTTCGTGGGCGTGGCCGGCGGGTGGCCGCCGGCCGCAGCGGGACAGGAACCGGTGCGCAGCATCACGTTCCCGGAGGCGCTGCGCATTGCGCTCACGCAGAACAGTTCGGTGCGGACGGCCGAGAACGCGGTCACCGCGCAGGGGGTGAGCGTCCGGCAGCAGCAGTTCGCGTTTCTGCCGAGCCTGAGCTTCAACACCTCGGGGAGCGAGAGCCTGGGACGCGCCTTCAGCCAGGACGAGGGGCGCATCATGACCACCACCACCCAGTCCTTCAACGCCGGTCTCGCGACCGGGGTGACGCTGTTCGACGGGTTGCGAAACGTGGGCAACCTGAGGAGCGCGCAATACCAACAGGATGCCAGTGTGGCGACCCTGGAGCGCACCCGTCAGACCGTGGCCCTGACGGTGGCGAGCAACTACATCGCGCTGGTCGAGGCCGAGGCGCAGGTGCAGGTCCGGCAGGAAGCGTTGCGCGCCGAGGAAGCGGTGGGCGAGCAGGTCCGGATCTTCGTGGATGCGGGCTCCCGGCCGATCGCCGATCTGTACCAGCAGCAGGCCAGCGTGGCGGCGGCCCGCGCGACCCTGGTCCAGGCCGAGCAGAGCCTGGAGCGGGCCCGGACGGACGTGCTGGCCACGCTGCAACTGGATCCGGCGGCGGAGTACGAGTTCGTCGCGCCCACGCTCGAGACGGTGGCGGGCGGCCGGGCCCCCGAACCGCTGGACAGCCTGGTCGCGCGCGCGGTGCGGAACCGGGTGGACCTGGACGCACAGGAAGCGCGGGTCGCGGCCGCGGAGCAGTCGGTGCGCGCGGCCGCGGCGAGCCGCTGGCCGACCATATCGCTGAACGCCGGCTACAACACCGGGGCCACCAGCGTATCCGCACTCTCGTTCGCAGACCAGCTGAACGAGCGGCGGGGCGGCTCGCTGGGGCTCAGCATCTCGGTGCCGATCTTCGACCGCCTGAGCCGGGCGTCCGCCACGGAGCAGGCCCGGATCGCCGCGGACAACGCCAGCATCGAGCTGGCCGCGCAGCGGCGGCAGGTCGGCCTGGAGGTAAGGCGGGCGTGGGTGGATTTCCGCGCGGCCGAGGCACAGGTGACCGCCGCGGAGGCGCAGCTGCAGGCCGCGCAGCTGGCCCTCGCGGCCGTGACCGAGCGCTACCGGCTGGGGGCGGCCACACTGGTGGAAGTGACCCAGGCGCGGGCCACGCAGGTCCAGGCGGCCAGCTCGCTGGTGACCGGCCGGCACACCCTGGTGCTGCAGCGCGCGCTGCTGGCGTACTACGCCGGCGACCTGGATCCGGAAGTCCCGGTCATCGGCTGAGACAGGCAGAGCCCCAAAGGAGCGGCCAGACCATGAAGGCTTCACAGCTAGCCGCCCCGGCCATCCTGGCCGTGGCAGTCGCGGCCTGCACGGGGAAACACCTCGCGTCCCGTCCCGCCTGGCTCGACCTGGGCGGTACCTGGCAATTCAACGCGCGCGAGACGGCCAGCCTCGAGGGCGCCGACTCGGCCCGCCGCGCCCCGCGCGCGGGGAGACCGCCGGGAGGGGGAGGCATGCCCGGCATGCCGGGCGGCGGCGGCATGCCCGGAGGACGGGGCGGTATGCCGGGGGGCCGCGGCGGAATGCCGGGCGGCGGAATGCCGGGCGGCGGCCCGCCCGCGGCCGGGATGCTGATGGCGCCGCCGCGCGAGCGCTTCACCATCGAGCAGACCGACAGCACCGTCTTCTTCCGGTTCGCGCCCAAGGAAGGGGTGGTGGTGCCAACCAGCTGGCACAAGGTGTCGACCGAGTTCTGGCCGGGTGCCCAGGAGATGTCCCTGAAGGCGAAGTGGAGCGAGGCCGGCCTGGTGGTCGAGCGCGAGGTGGGAGTCGAAGACGATGGCATGGGCGGAGAGCAGCCCGGCGGCAGGCGCGGCACGAAGATCACGGAAACCTACAGCCGTGCACCGCAGTCCAACCGGCTGGTCGTCACCACCGAGGTGGGCGGCCGCAGGATGCGGAACAGCTACGAGCTGGTGCCGCCGGCCGCGGCGCAGCCGCCCCGCTGCGCCGCGGCCGCGCCGCCCCGGCAGACCCCTCGCCGCGAGGCGCCTCGAAAGCTAACGTGGCTGTGTTGGCCCGGCCGGCACGTGCTTCCAGCGCGTGTCGGCCAGCATCACCTGCACCCGACCTGTGCCACGGGAATCCGCCATGTCGCTCCTGCGCCCTGCCGCCGTCTTGCCGCTGCTCGTCTGCCTCTCTGCTTCCGCCGCCGCTCAGCAGCCGGAGCGGCTCAGCACCGGCCGCTCGTACGAGGGCACGCTGGCGGCCGGGCAGTCGCGCACCTTCCTGCTGCCGCTCGACTCCGGCCGGTTCGCGGCCGGCGTCGCGATGCAGCACGGGATCGACTTCGACGTCACCATCGTGGGTCCGGCCGGGGACACGCTGGGCAAGTTCGACTCACCCAACGGGACCGAGGGGGCGGAGCCGTTCCAGGTCATCTCGAAGACGCGCGGCGACCATCGCGTGATCCTTGCCGCGCTGCCGGAGGCGAACGGGAGCGGCCGCTACGAGCTCACGCTGCGGCTGCTGCCGCCCGTGGCGACCACGCCGGCCGGCAAGGTGGAGCAGCTGCTGTTCGCGCGCGGACCGCGCGACCCGGGCGCCGTGATCGCGGTGGTGCGAGGCGGGAAGATCGTGTACCAGAAGGCGTGGGGGCTGGCCAATCTGGCCCACCAGGTCCCGTTCACCCTCGGTACGCGCACGAACATCGGCTCCACGTCCAAGCAGTTCACGGCGTTCGCGATCCTGCTGCTGGCCAGCCAGGGCAAGCTGTCCCTGGACGACGACGTCCGCAAACACATCCCGGAGCTGCCCGACCTCGGGGCGACCGTTCGGATCCGGCACCTGCTCAGCCACACCAGCGGGTATCGCGAGTTCCTGAACGCGCTGCTCATGGGCGGCCTGCGGCTGGACCAGGGCGAGTACATCGACCGCGCCGAGATCATCGCCATCGTGCAACGCCAGCCGGCGCTGCAGAACCAGCCGGGCGCCGAGTTCAACTACAACAACACGGGGTTCGCGCTGCTCGCGACGATCGTGGAGCGAGTGGGCGGCAAGCCATTCCCGCAGTGGCTGGAGGAGAACGTGTTCCGGCCGATCGGCATGACCGGCACCATGGTGCGGGCGAGCAACACGGCGGTCGTGCCCGGCAGTGCCCAGGGCTACGCAGCGGATGCAGCGGGCGGCTGGCGGGAAGTGGGCGACATCGGCGCGTCCATGGGCGCGGGCGGCATCTACACCACGGTGGGCGACCTGGCACTCTGGCTGCGCAACTTCCGCACGGGGCAAGTGGGCGCGCCCGCCTTCCTGGCGCAGATGACCACCCGTTTCGTGCTGAACGGCGGCGACACCACCGGGTACGGGATGGGGCTGTTCGTGGACCGGTGGCGCGGCCTCAGGCGCTACCAGCACGGCGGCGCGGATGCCGCGCACCGCTCGCAGCTGATTTACTTCCCGGAGCTCGATGCAGGGGTGATCGTGGACAGCAACGATGCCGCGTTCAACGCGGGCGGCATCGCCGACCAGGTGGCCGCGATCTTCTTCGCCGACAAGCTCACGCCCGCGCCCGCACTGGCGCCGGCCAACGCAACTCCGGCCGCGGCCCCGTTCGACGTCGCGAAGTTCGACGCCTACGCGGGCCGGTACGAGCTGACCGAGGCGCCCGGGTTCGTGCTCACGATCTCGCGGGCTGGCCCCCAGCTGCTCGGCCAGGCCACCGGTCCGCCACAGATTCCCCTGACCGCTCC
>VEPF01000060.1:0-2485 GCA_012027055.1 Gemmatimonadota bacterium
GCCCAGCCCACCCCCGAGCAGCGCCTCCGCCAGCCCGCTCCAGGTGGCGAGCGTCTTGGCGGCATCGCCCACCGCGTGGGCATGGAGCCCCGCCGCCAGCCCGGCGCGCGTCAGCTGCGCGACCACGGCCTCGCCGTACAGCGGCGCCACGTGGACGTCAGTGACCACGGCGTAGCGGGGCGCGGGGGCGTGCTCGCGCAGCAGCGCGGGCAGCCGCGCCAGCAGTCCGGGCTCGATCAGCACGTCGTAGCCGCCCGGCTCCGCCCGGGGCACGGCGACCTGCACTCTGGTCATGGCGAATCTCCTTGGAAACCGCCGGCCAAGTTACCGGACCGACCCCGGCGGGAACAGCCGAGCCGACCTCCGGCCGGGAGCGCGCGGGGTCCTGCTTCCGGCCCGGCGGCGCCCTCGGGCAGACTCACGCATCCTCCGGTCCGGCAACACTCTACCCTTCCGGAAATCATGCCATTATACTCGAACGACGTGCTGGCGCGACGGTGCTGCGCACCCGGTGACGGGCGGCGCATTTTTCATAGGCCGGGAACATGACGCTGCGGATCGGATTCGCGTTCAACCAGAAACCTGCCGAGGAGGGGTCTTCAGACGAAGCCCCTCCCAGTAGCGAGCCTCCTGGACCAGGCTCGCTCGACCGCTTCGCGGAATGGGACGACGCCGCCACCATCGCGGCGGTCGAGCGTGCCCTGTCACTTGCCGGCGAGGTGATTCGCCTCGAGGCCAACGCCGAGTTTCCTCAGCTCCTCCGCGACACTCATCCCGACATCGTCTTCAACATCGCCGAAGGCCTGAACGGCCCGAACCGCGAGGCGCACGTTCCCGCCATCTGCGAGTTCTACGGCGTGCCGTATTCCGGCAGCGACGTGCTCACGCTCGCGCTCACCCTCGACAAGCGCCGCGCCAAGGAGGCGCTGCGCGCGCACGGCATCCCCACGCCGGAATGGCTGGTGGCCGGGAGCGCGCTCTCGCGACCACGCCTCTCGTCGCTGGGCAAGGGGCCGTGGCTGGTGAAGCCGGCGCACGAGGGCTCGAGCAAGGGCATCCCCGAGCGCGCGCTTTGCCGCACGGCCGCGGAAGTGAACGCCCGCGTGGAAGCGATCGCGAATGATTACGCGCAGCCCGCGCTGGTGGAGCGTTTCCTCACGGGACGCGAATTCACGCTGGGCGTGCTCGGCAACGGCTCGGCCGCGCGGGTGCTGCCGCTGGTGGAGATCCGCTTCGATGCCCTGCCCGCCGGCGCCGCGCCGCTCTACGGCTACGAGGCCAAGTGGGTGTGGGACACCCGCGAGCGCCCGCTGCAGATCTTCGCGTGTCCGGCCGAAACCACGCCGCAACTGCGGCGGCAGATCGAGCAGGTCGCGCTCGCGGCGTATCACGCACTGGGCTGCAGGGATTGGGCCCGCATCGACGTGCGCCTCGATGCCGACGGAACGCCGCACGTGCTGGAGCTCAATCCGCTGCCCGGCATCCTGCCTGATCCCGAGCAGAACTCCTGCCTGCCCAAGGCCGCGCGCGCGGCGGGCATGAGCTACGACGAGCTCGTGCTCACCACGCTGCGCAACGCCCTGCAGCGCTACGGGCTGGGGTCATGAGCGCGCTCCGCATCGCCATCACCGTGGACGCACTGGCCCTCGATGCCGCCGCGGCCGCCGATGTCAGCGGCGTGCTCGAGGCGGTCACGGCCGTCGAGACCACGCTCGCCGAGCTGGGCCACGTCACCTATCGCGTGCCGGTAGGCGACGTCGTCCGCCCCACGCTCGCGCTGCTCATCGGCTCGCCGCCGGACCTGGTGTTCAACCTGTGCGAGACCGTGCACGGCCGGGGCGAAGGCGAGGCCCGGCTGATCGCGGCGCGCGAGCTGGCCGGGATTCCGGTGACCGGTGCGAGCGCGGAGCTGGCGGTGCTGGCCCGCCGCAAGGATGTGCTCGGCGCCCTGCTCGCCGAGCGCGACCTCCCGGTACCGCTCACGGTGATTGCCAGCGACGCGCAGCCGCCGGCGGACTGGGACTGCTTCCCCTGCATCGTGAAGCCCGCCGCCGCGGACGGCTCGATCGGGATCGCGCAGGACTCGGTCGCGCGCGATGCGAACGAGCTGGTTCGGGCGCTGGCCGGCCTGCGGGCGCACGCGCCGCTGCTGGTGCAGGAGCTGCTCACCGGCCGCGAGCTGAACATCGGCTTCGTGGCCGGCCAGGTCCTGCCAATTGCGGAGATCGAGTATACCGGGGTGCCGGCTGGCATGTGGCCGATCGTGGACTACGCCGCGAAATGGGAGCCGGACTCGGTCTCCGACCGGATGACCGTGCCCCGGTGCCCCGCGGCGCTCGAGCCCGCGCTCGCGGCGAGCGCGCTCGAGCTGGGACGCGCGGCGTGGGAGGCCGCGGGCGGGTGCGGCTACGGCCGCGTGGACCTGCGCGCGGACCTGACCGGCCGGCGGAGGGCGCCAGGTCGGGGTTGGGATTGACCTCGAGCA
>VEPF01000060.1:2495-4234 GCA_012027055.1 Gemmatimonadota bacterium
CGCGCCTCGGCGCCGCTGCCCTGGCGCGCGCTGCCGACACCGGGGCGGGCGCGCGGCCGCGTGCCCTGCCCGCCCCTGCCGGCGAGCTGCACATCGAGCCGCTGCCCGCAGCCGCCCGCGCGGCCGTGCAGGGCATCCTGGAGCGCACGGAGATGTTCCGTGCCGATGAGATCGACGTCGCGTTGGAAGTGATCGACGCATATTTCGCGAACCCCGGCCAGGACTACACCGCACTGGGCGCCTTCACCCGCGCCGGTGAACTGGTCGGATACTCGTGCCATGGGCCGACTCCCTGCACGCTCGGCACCTGCGATCTGTACTGGATCGCGGTGGCGCCTGCCGCGCAGGGCACGGGCGTGGGGTCGGCCCTGCTACAGGAGGTGGAGAGAAGGCTTGCGCAGGAGGATGCACGATTGCTGCTCATCGAGACCTCGTCCCAGCCGCGCTACCGTCCCACCCGCCGCTTCTACGAGCGGCACGGCTACCACGAGGTCGCACGCGTGCCTGAGTTCTACGCACCTGGCGACGATCGCGTGATCTTCGCCAAACGCATCCATCCCGTTCGCAGAGGGTAGGCCCGCCATGGACAAGTGGCAGGACATTCTCCACCAGAGCATCACCACGGTCGATGAGCTCGTCGCTCGGTTCGGCCCGGAGAACATCGACAGAGAAGCCGTCGAGCAGGCCATCGAACGCTTCAACCTGCGCATCACCCCGGCCGCGCTCGCGCGCATCCAGAAGCCGGGCGATCCCTTCAGGCGCCAGTACGTACCGACGGCGGCCGAGCTGGACATCCACGATGGCATGGTGGACTCGCTGGACGAGGACGTAGACTCGCCGGTCCCGAACATCACGCATCGCTACCCGGACCGCGCGCTCTTCCTGGTCTCGCCCGTGTGCGCCACGTACTGCCGGTTCTGCACGCGTCGCCGCAAGGTGGGTGACCCGGAGAAGATCCCGCTCAACCAGTTCGACTCCGCGTTCGCGTACCTGCGCGAGCACACCGAGATCCGCGACGTCATCATGTCGGGCGGCGATCCGCTCATGCTGTCGGACCGGCGCATCGAGTACTTCCTGAAGACGCTCCGGGAAATCCCGCACCTGGAGATCATCCGGATCGGCACGCGCATGCCCAGTCACCTGCCGCAGCGGGTGACCGATGAGCTGTGCGCGATCATCAGGAAGTACCACCCGGTCTGGATCAACGTGCACTTCAACCACCCGGACGAGCTGACACCGGAAGCGGTCACCGCGCTGGGCAAGCTGGCCGATGCGGGGGTGCCGCTCGGCTGCCAGACCGTGCTGCTCGAGGGCGTCAACGATGACCCGCGCGTGATGAAGAAGCTGATGCAGAAACTGCTGCAGGCCCGGGTCCGGCCCTACTACATCTACCAGGCCGACGTGGTGGCCGGCGCCGAGCACTTCCGCACCAGCGTGGCCAAGGGCATCGAGATCATCCGCAACCTGCGCGGCTGGACCAGCGGGCTGGGCGTGCCGCACTACGTCATCGACGCGCCCGGCGGCGGCGGCAAGATTCCGTTGCTGCCGGAGTACGTGGAATCCGTCACCGAGAGCGAGATCGTGCTGCGCAACTATGCCGGCGAGCAGTACCGGTATCCGCTGCCGCAATCGCCCGTGCACACCGATCCGGGGCACTGGAAGGTGCGGGGCAGCCCGCGGCGGGCGGTGGTGACGGTGGGGAATGGGAACGGGAATGGGAACGTGAATGGGAAGGGGAA
>VEPF01000085.1:0-751 GCA_012027055.1 Gemmatimonadota bacterium
GCACCAGCGTGACCCGCCGGTTCGCTTCAGCCCCGGGCTTCTCCCCGGTCAGCGTCGGCGGCACCAGCCGGTTGCGAGCCTCGCCGTAGCTGACCGTGCGCAGTTGCGTGTCGCTCAACCCGCGGCCGACCAGGTAGACCTTTACTGCCTCCGCCCGCAGCTTCCCCAGCCGCAGATTGTACGCCGTGCCGCCCGCGGCATCCGTGAAGCCTTCCACCGTCACGGTCACGCCCGGGTAATACTGCTTGACCACCGCGGCGAACCGATCCAGCACCGGCTGGTCCACACTCCGCAGCTCGCTCTTCGCGAAGTCGAAATGTACCGGCAGGTCGAACGCGATCATGCCCGCGAACTCCCCGCGCAACTGCTCCAGCCGGCCCCCGAACTCCGTCCGGACCTGCTGCAGCTGCTGCTCCAGCGCCGCCAGCCGCTGCGCGTTCTGGTCGATCCGGGCGCTCAGCGTCTGCGTCGTCGCCTCGTCTCCCGCCCGCATCTCCTGGCGCACCTGCCCGAGCGCGGCATCCACGTTCTTCTGCTTCGCATAGCCGCACCCGGCCAGCCCCAGCATCAGCACCAACACTGCCCGTCGCATACCGCCTCCTCGTGGGTTAGAACTGACATCATGCGCTCTCACGTCTTCCGAGGCAAGTTGCTTGCCAGCGCCCCCCAATCAGGCGTCCGCTTCGGGAAACATGTGTGGAACACCGCGAATGCCGCCACTGCCCCAAATAGATTCGCGCCCGGACCACAG
>VEPF01000085.1:761-4226 GCA_012027055.1 Gemmatimonadota bacterium
CTGCTGGTCCGGGCGCGAAGCCCCTGCTCGAAGCACCTGCGTTCTATTCAGCTCAGGCCGGTACCACGTGACTGGCAACGGGGTCCGAGGCCTGCATCTCCTCACTCGATGTGCGCTGGGCCACGGCGCCAATCAGGAGCGCGAGCGCCAGTGCGATCATAGCCCACCTGATCGAGTGCCGGTCCCAATCGAGAAGTCCTGCCCTGCGCGCCAACATTGTCTCTATCTCCGGGTTCCGCGTTTTGTTCTGCCCTCAGTACGTCCCGGCCGCGTCACCGGTTTCAACGTTCTTTCTGCACTCTTTGACACGCGGCGTTTCGAAATGGTTGGCCGTGGCTCGGTCGTGCCTTCAGCGCGGTGCGCTGATATGTGCGGTGCGGATGTAGTCCAGGCGGGGGTATCGCTTCTCGAGGTATGCGTTGCCGCGCCGGATGGTGCAGTCCCAGCGCGGCCCTTTCCCGGCGGGCGCCGTTTCGCCGTAGCCGCCGTACAGCCTGCGCAGGTTGTCCTGGCCGCTCACCACTCGCCCGAAAGGCGCGAAGCCGGCCGAGTCGAGACTGGCGTTGTCCTGGTAGTTGATGAACACCTGGGTCGTGCGCGTGCCCGGTTTGGCCATCGCGAAGGTCACGGTCCCGGCCGCGTTGCTCGCCTTGCGCGGGTCATCGGGCAGCTTCTGGTCGGCCCAGACCAGGTCCACCTCCGGTCGGCCGCTGGTCCCGAACTGCGCCACGAACCCCGGCAGCACGCGGTAGAATCGGGAGCTGTCGTAGAAGCCGTTGCGCACCAGGTTGTAGAACCGGTAGGCCCCGAGCGGTGCCCATGCCCGGATCACCTGCAGGACCACCGGACCCCTGGTGGTGGCCAGGGTCACGTAGAAAGTGTCGGGCGGCCGCTTCCGGAATGCGTCGCTGCCCGGATCGAGCAGCACTGAGTCGGCGGCGACAAGGGGCGGCGAGGCAGGCGCGCGGCAAGGGTCGCGCGCACAGCCCGCCAGTACCGCCAGCACCGCCAGCAACCCCCACCGCCGCGCGCTCGTCGTCAGGGCGTGCGCCTGGTCCGTTCGCATCCGTCCGACCCCCCGCCGCCGGCGGCCCGGCGGTTCCGGAAGCCGGCCAGCAGCAACCCGAGCCGCTCGATGTCGGCCGCGTTCGTCGGCGGCCCCAGCGAGGCCCGCAGCGCCCCGACCGGTACGCCTCCCATGCAGTCCGAGAACCGCTGCAGTGAGAAGTCCTCGGGGGCAATACCCTCCAGGCAATGGCGGGAAGCTGCGGCCGGGTAATGGAAAGCGTATTCGGCTGCGCCCGGGTTGCAGAAACAGCCGCTGCGCAGCGAGATGTCCGCGCCGGCGGCGGCTTCCTGCACCGTGTCGCTGTCGATCAGGCTGCCTTCCGGATCGAGCAGGTTGAACGACACCGTGCCGCCGCGCATAGCCGTGGTCCCGGGGCCATAGATGCGGACCATGGGGGCGCCGTTGTCGTGCCGCAGCGCGGCCAGCTGCTGGAGCAGGGCGTCCGTGAGTTCGCGTACGTGATCGCGCACCCGGGCCATGCCGACGCCTTCCAGCAGGTCCAGCCCGAACGGCACCGCCGCGATGGCCAAGAAGTTGGGCGTGCCATCCTCCCATGCCTCGGCGTTGTCCTTGAGCAGGTGCAGCTGATTCTGCGCGGACGCGAAGCGCACCGTGCCCCCGGCGAACCAGGGCCGCTGCAGGCGCTGCAGCGCGCCGTGCCGGGCGATCAGCGCGCCCACCCCGGTCGGGTAGCCGAACATCTTGTAGAACGAGACGATCACGAAGTCCGGCTCGAGCGCGGCGAGATCCAGCGGATTCGTGGGCACGTAAGCCGCCGCATCGAGCAGGACGTCGTACCCGCGTTCGTGCCCCAGTGCCACCCACTCCAGCGGGTGCTTCACGCCCGTGAAGTTCGACTGGGCCGGGTACGCGAACAGGCTCGCCGCCCCGGCTGCCGCCTGCGGCAGCAGCTGCGGCAGCGCGCTCGCCCGCTGCTCCTGGTCCAGCGGCAGGTACACGGTCCGGGCGCCGTGGGCCCGCGCGTACTCTCCGATCCCGTTGACCGAGTTGTGGTTGTCGGCGGTGAGCACGAGTGCGCCGCCGGGACCGAACGGATACGCCTCGCCGACCAGTTTGGCAGCGGTCGTCGCATTGCTCGTGAAGATCACCGCGTATTCCGCGGGATCCGCGCCGAAGAAGCGCAGCACGCGCCGCCTGGTCTCGGTCACCTGCTGGGTACTGGTCTCCGACGTCGGGCTCAACGAATGCGGGTTCCCGAACACCTCGTCGTGCAGCAGCGCCGTGAGGCGCTCCACCTGCGACCGGGCGTAGAGGCCCGAGCCCGTGTAATCCAGGTACACGTGCCCGCGCTCGTCCAGGCGCGCGTACTCCCGTGCTCTCAGGTCTGCGAAGGACTCTGCCATCGGCTTCTCCCTGGTGTACGATGCGAAGCTAGCCGGGGACCGGCGGGCGACAAGAGGCGCCCGGCGCGGATCGCGCGCCTGCCGCCGCTGCCGCCGGACCGCGCGCGGGCCTAGCTTAACTCCGCAACCTGAATCGGCACCGAATACCCGCGCGCTGCACGGCGCCGCTCGATATGATCGACACTCTGGCGAGAAACCCGCTGCTGCTGCTCTTCCTGGTGGCGGCCATCGGTTACCCGATCGGCCGCATTCGCCTGCTCGGCACCAGGCTCGGCGTGGCCACCGTGCTTTTTGCGGGCCTGGCCGTGGGCGCGCTCGATCCCCGTTTGCGCCTGCCCGAGATCGTCTACCTGCTCGGACTGGTGCTCTTCATCTACCCTATCGGTCTGGCCAGCGGCCCCGCCTTTTTCGCGGCTTTCCGTCGGCGGGGCTACCGTGACAACGCACTGGTGCTAGCGGTCCTCCTGGGGGCGTTCTTCATCGCCTTCGCGCTCCGCCGGCTGCTGCAGCTCGACGCCCCGCTCGCGGCCGGGCTCTTCGCGGGTGCCCTCACCAACACACCCGCCCTGGCAGCCGCGGTCGAAGTGCTGCGCGCGGGTGGCGCGGCGGAAGCCGCTCGGGCACAGCCGGTGGTCGGTTATTCGATCGCCTATCCGGTGGGTGTGCTCGGCATGATCGTCGCCCTCATGCTGGCCCGCCGCCTGTGGCGCGTCGATTTCCGGGCGGAGGCGAAGTCGCTGCGCACGGTGGGCGTGGTGCACCAGGAGCTGGAGCCCCGGACCGTCGAGGTGCGCCGGGACGCGGCCACCGGCCGGCCGCTCGCGCAGATCGCGGCCGAGCAGGGCTGGCAGGTGGTGTTCACGCGCATCGAGCAGCCTGGCGGCGTGGAGGTGTTCGGCCCGGCCAGCATCGCCCTCTGGGGGGCGCACGTCACCATGGTCGGGACCCGCGAGGAGCTGGACCGTGTCGAGCTGTTCCTGGGACGCCGCGGCGAGCGGCCGCTGGATGTGGACCGGAGCGCGCTCGCCCTGC
>VEPF01000389.1 GCA_012027055.1 Gemmatimonadota bacterium
GGGCCGTTCATCACCATCCCGCTGCTCATGTCCGCGATGGGCGGGCCGCAGGCGCTGGTGGGCTGGATCGTCGCGCTGGTCATTGTGGTCGGCGACGGGATGGTGTGGAGCGAGCTGGGCGCGGCGCTGCCCGGCTCGGGCGGTTCCTTCCGTTACCTGCGCGAGGCCTTCGGTCCGGAGAAGTTCGGGCGGGCGATGGCCTTCCTGTTCGTCTGGCAGTTCGTGCTCTCGGGGCCGCTCGAGATCGCGTCCGGCTACATCGGGTTCGCATCGTACGCGGGCTACATCTGGAAGGGGATCACGCGGCCGCAGGTGCTCGCGCTGATCACCGCCGTGGGGCTGGTCAACATCTTCCTGCTGTACCGCCGCATCCACTCGATCGCGAAGATCACCATCAGCCTCTGGATCGGCACGCTGCTCACGGTGCTGGCGGTGATCGTGACCGGGGCCATGCACTTCGATCCGCGCGTCGCGTTCGACTTCCCGCGCGGCTCGTTCGATTTCTCGCTCGGATTCTTCCTGGGCCTGGGCGCGGCCGCGCGCATCGGCATCTACGATTACCTGGGCTACTACGACGTCTGCTACATTGGCGACGAGGTGCGCAACCCGGGCCGGGTCATCCCGCGCTCCATCCTGATCAGCACCGCCGCCGTGGCGGTCATCTACCTGGGCATCAACCTCTCGCTGATCGGGGTGGTGCCGTGGCGCGAGTTCGTGCCCGCGGCCGAGCACGCGGAGTCCATGTTCATCGTCTCGATCTTCATGCAGAAGATCTATGGCACGGCCGTGGCCACGGGGTTCACGCTGCTGGTGCTGTGGACCGCGTTCGGGAGCGTGTTCGCGCTGCTGCTCGGCTACTCGCGCATCCCCTACGCGGCCGCGGAGAGCGGCTACTTCTTCCGGGTGTTCGGCCGCCTGCACCCGCGCCATGGCTTCCCGTCCGTCTCGCTGCTGGTGCTGGGCGGCATCTCCATCCTGGCGGGCTTCTTCTCGCTGGGCGTGGTCATCGATGCGCTCATCGTGACGCGCATCCTGGTCCAGTTCATGGGACAGGTGTTCGGCGTCATGGCCCTGCGCCGGCACGCGCCGCACCTGGCGCGACCCTACCGCATGTGGCTCTACCCGGTGCCCGCGCTGGTGGCACTGCTCGGCTGGATCTTCGTGTTCGCCACCGCCAGTCCGCGGGTGATCGGCTTCGGCCTGGGCGTGCTGGCACTGGGCGTGCTGGCCTTCCTGCTCTGGTCGTGGCGTACCGCGCGCTGGCCTTTCGGGCTCGAGGAGGCGACGTCGTGAAGCGGGTCACCATTTTCCTGCTCCTGCTGCTGGCTGCGGCGGGACCCCTGGGCGCGCAGCTGCGCCAGCCGCTGGATCGCTGGCAATTGCAGGAGCCCCCGCCCGCCGGCCGCACGCACCAGGTCACCGTGCCGGCTACCGTGGCCGGTGCGCTGGTGGACGATGGCACGTACCGGGACCCGTTCTTCGGGATGAACCTGCGGACGCTGCCGGGCATGTCCTACGGCATCGGCCGGAACTTCGTGCACACCGCCATGGACTCCGCCAGCCCGTTCGCGCGGCCCTGGTGGTACCGCACCACCTTCCGGCTGCCGGAATCCTTCCGCGGCAGGCACGTGCAGCTGCACCTCGATGGCGTGAACTACCGCGCCAACATCTTCCTGAACGGCAGACGCATCGCGGACTCCGCCCAGATCGCGGGCGCCTACCGGCGCCACGAGCTGGACATCACGGCCGCGGTCGATCGCAGCGGCGAGAACCGGCTCGAGGTGCAGGTCTACGCGCAGACCCCGAAAGACCTCGGCCTCAACTGGGTGGACTGGAATCCCTCGCCGCCCGACATGATGATGGGCCTCTGGCACGACGCCTATCTCACCGCCACCGGACCGGTGGCCGTGCGCTTCCCGTACGTCAGCAGCAGCGTGGACAGCGCGACGCTGCGGCGCGCCGAGCTGACCGTCGGGACACTGCTGCGCAACTACGGCGACCGGCCCGTCACCGGCACGCTGCGCGGGCGCATCGGGGACATCCAGTTCGCGCGCCCCATCACGCTGGCGCCGCGCGACAGCGCGGACGTGCGCTTCACGCCCGACAGCTTCCCGCAACTGCGCATCCGGGACCCGCGGCTGTGGTGGCCGGCCGAGCTGGGCGAGCCGGCATTGCACACGCTCGCGCTCGAGTTCGAGGCGGACGGCGAGGTCAGCGACCGGCAGAACATGCGCTTCGGGATCCGCGAGATCACGGCCGAGTTCACGCCCACCGGGGCGAAGCTGTTCCGCGTCAACGGCCGGCGCATCCTGGTGCGGGGCGGCGGCTGGACACCCGACCTGTTCCTGCGCCCGCAACCGGAGCGGCAGTTGGCCCAGCTGGAGTACGCGCTGGACCTGCACCTCAACACCATCCGGCTCGAGGGCAAGCTCGAGGATGACCGGTTCTGGGAACGCACCGACAGCCTGGGCATCCTGGTGATGGCCGGCTGGTGCTGCTGCAGCATCTGGGAGGAGTGGCGGAACTGGGGGCCCGAGCAGTACGCGGTGGCCGCGGCCTCGCAGCTGGACCAGGTCCGCCGGCTGCGCGGGCACCCGGGCGCGCTGATGTGGCTCAACGGCAGCGACAATCCGCCGCCCGCCGACGTGGAGAAGATGTACAACGACATCCTGGTGCAGCAGCACTGGCCGAACCCGTACCTGTCTTCCGCGAGCACGAAGCGCGCCCAGCTGACCGGCCCGAGCGGCGTGAAGATGACCGGGCCGTACGACTGGGTCCCGCCCTCGTACTGGCTGCAGGACTCGACGCACGGCGGCGCGTGGAGCTTCAACACCGAGACCAGTCCGGGCGCGGCCGTGCCGCCGCTCGAGAGCATGCAGAAAATGCTGCCGGCCAGCAGCCTGTGGCCGCTGGACAGCGTGTGGGCGTATCACGGCGCGGGCGGCCAGTTCAACCAGACGTCGCGCTTCAACGTGGCGCTCGCCGCGCGCTACGGTGAGCCGACCGACGCGCGCGACTACACGTTCAAGGCGCAGCTCATGACGTACGAGGGCCAGCGCGCGATGTTCGAGGCGTATCGCCGCAACCAGTACCGGACCACGGGCATCATCCAGTGGATGTTCAACAACGCCTGGCCATCCATCTTCTGGCACCTGTTCGACTGGTACCTGCGGCCCGCGGGCGGCTACTTCGGCAGCAAGCTGGCCAACGAGCCCGTGCACGTCATGTACTCCTACGATGATGCGTCCATCGCCATCGTCAACGGCCGGCGCGCGCCGCTGCGGGACGTGCGTCTGCGTGCCCGCGTGCTCGCTGCCGATCTCACCGAGCGCTTCGCGCGGGACACCGTGCTCGACCTGCCCGCGGACAGCACGCTCCGCCTCTTCGCCATCCCGCCGCTCGACGGGCTCGGCGGCACGTACTTCCTCGACCTGCGCCTGACCGGGAGGGGCGACAGCGCCAGCAGCCGCAACTTCTACTGGCTCTCCACCAGTCCCGACCGGCTCAACATGGACAGCACCACCTGGTACGTTACGCCCGTGAGGAGCTACGCGGACTACAAAGCGCTGCGCCGGCTGCCGGCCGCGACTCTGCGCGCCACCGTGCGCTTCGCGGACCGGGCGGATGAGGGAGAGGCGAGGATCACGCTGGAGAACACCGGGAAGGCGCTGGCCTTCTTCACCGAGCTGAGCCTTCGGGCCGGCGGCGACGACGTGCTGCCCATCACCTGGACCGACAACTACGTCTCGCTGCTGCCCGGCGAGACCCGGCACCTGGTGGCGCGCTACCGCCAGCGCGACCTGCGCGGCGCCGTCCCCGAGCTGGTGCTCCGGGGCTGGAACGTGGCGCCGCAGGTGCTCCGCCGGGCCCCGTAATCACCCGCGCAAGGGCAGAAAGCGCACCTGGGTTGAATCCGGGCGGCGCGCGCGCCCGTAGGTGAGGGAAGGGATCAGGCCTCAATCCACGAGGAAGGCACATGGCCGACACGATCTATCCGGTCACCGTCCAGGTGATGCCCGCGATCGAGAATCGCAACCGACTGACCGCGTTCTTCCGCTTCTTCCTGGCCATCCCGCACATCCTGCTGGTGGGTGGCCCGGTGGTGGGCGGTGCGTGGGTGGGCTGGCACACGGAGCACGGGTCGGGCCTGAGTTCGAGCGCCGGCGTACTGGGCGCGGTGGCGTGCGTGGTGCCCCTGCTCGCCTGGTTCG
>VEPF01000232.1 GCA_012027055.1 Gemmatimonadota bacterium
CTCGGCGGCGTCGGCCGGCTGCAGGCTGCCGTTGCAGACGCTGCAGCGTGTGAACGGCCGGGCCTGCCGGCGCAGGTCGAAGCGGTCGACGACTTCCAGCACCTGGCGGCGTGGGTCCGTGGCGCGCAGCCAGTAGCCGTGGGTCACCGCCCGGTGTTTCAGCAGTTCGCGGTCGCGGGTGAGGATGGTGCGGCGTTCGGCGACGGAGCGGGCGATCAGGTCCGGGTCGGGGCCGCCGGGCTCCCAGGTGCAGTCGAATCCCAGGAAGCGGAGCGACCGTGCGAGCCTGCCCAGGTGGGCATCGAGCGCGAAGCGCGGCTGGCGCAGGGGCGCGGGCCGCAGGTGCTGGAGGGGCGATACGTCCAGCGCCTCGAAGACTGGGTAGACCGCGATGCGGTCTCCGGCGCAAACGCGGTGATCGAAGCCCACGGACGTGCCGTTCCCCAGGACCAGGTCGACCTCCGGGTGGGGCACGCCCAGCGATTCGATCAGGTCCTTCACGGCGGGGCTGCCGTCGAAGGTGTGCTCGAACTCCCGCTGCCGGAGCCGGGCCGGCAGGAAGTCGTTCAGTTCCGCGTAGCAGCGGACGCGCGCCGCATGCGGTCGGGCGGGGGCAGCCATCACGCGCGTTGCCTCCGAGGTATGTCAGCCGCCGCCGGTGCCGTCCGGCAGCTCCTGCCGGGTGAAGCGACCGGTACGCAGGAAGCTCACCACCTCCCGGGCCACGTCCCGCCGGTTCATGATGAACGGGTGAGTGGCCGGCACCACCAGGAACGCGGCGCCCGCCACCCGGGCACGGGCCACCGCCACCTTGCCGTCATCGGGGCCCGGGATGAGCCAGGAGTTGATCGGGTTCACGGAGCGGCTGCCGGTGATCACGCCCAGCTGAAACCGGGCGGGGCCGAGCCGGCTCGGGATGCTGCTGCTGTCGGTCCCGAGCGCGGCGCCGGACGGGCCGAGCAGCCGGCGGAGCAGCGGCGAATCCGAGAACACGTCGATCACCTCACTTCCCTGGCTGGGCGGACTGAGCATGACCACGCGCCCCTGGTGCTCGGGCGAGTACTCGGCCAGGTAGCGGCGCACCACGATCCCGCCCATGGAGTGGGTCACGAAGTGCACGCGCTCCGGCTCGGGGCAGCATTCCACGAGCCTGGCCCGCAGCGTATCCACGAGCGCTTCCATGGGCAGGCGGGTGGACGGGTAGCCGACGTTCACCACGCGATAGCCCGCGTCGCCCAGCCGCCTTCCCAGCAGTGCCATGGATGCGCGGGTCCGGCCCAGGCCGTGGACCAGGACCACGGTCTTGGCGTCCGGTGGCGCGGGCGGCGCGCAGCTTCCGGCCGCGAGCGCGAGCAGGCCGATCCGGAGCAGGAAACAGCCGGCGGCCGGCCGCCCGCCGCGCGCCAGGCCTGACCTGCGCGCCCCCGTCACCTAGCGCATCCCCACGTGGCTGGGTGAGAAGGAAATCCCGAATCCGGCGGAGTCCTCGAAGTAGTCCACGTCCCCCGTCTGCGGGTTCCGCGCCTGGAACACCAGGAAGAGATCGGCCTGCTTGGCGTAGACCGAAGCCTCTTCAGTGATGTTGAGTGTGCTGCCCTGGATGGTCGTGGTGGGCAGGCCGTTCGGAGTCTGGCTGCGGACCACCCAGTAGGCGCGCACGAAGCTGAGATCGCCCTGGTGTACTGTGGTGGCGAAGTCCTTGACATCGACCGTGACGCGGTACGTGCTGGCGCCGCCGGCTGGCGGGGCTTTGGTGCCGAAGTACAGCCGGACCCACTGCTGGGGGTCGAACGCGCTGCGCTCCTCGAATACCGTCCGCCAACCCGCCCCGTCGGATGCCGCCTCGACCGCGATACTGACGTTGACCTGGACGTTCTCGGTGGCCTTGCCCCAGCCCAGCTCGAAGCCCTGGGAGGTGCGATACTCCTGCACCGTGAAGGGCAGGGGGTTGGATGGCACGTCTCCCCGCCACAACCGCACGGATCCGGACGTGGCGTTCTGCGGCACCTTTACGCGCACCAGGTCGTTCTGCCAACCCACGACCTGCGTGGCTTCCACGCCGTTGAAATCCACCCGGTTGTGGTAGCGGCTGCTGCCCAGCTGGGATCCCCGCAACTCCACCACCCCGCCCACGTCCGCCGCCGCGGGCACGACGGCGGTCAGCACCGGGGTCACGCTGGCAATGGAGAACTGCAGGCTCTGCCGGTCCACCAGCGTGTTGTTCACGAGCGCACTGACCGTGGCCTGGTATTGCGTGGCGGTGCCCCGGTTGTAGCGGAAGGTGTCCACCGGCACACTGGCGGGCTTGAAGTTGGCCGTTCGATTGGCGCCGATCGTCACATCGCCCCGCACCGCGTAGTGACCCTCGCCAGCGGGGGCACCCACCGCCGTGATGTCCAGCCACACGCTCGCGTTCACCTGATCCGTGAGTGACGAGTTGGCCAGCTGCAACTCGCCGGGAACCGTGAAGGTGGCCACCGTCCCCGGCAGCGGATCCACGCGCACGTTGCCGTCGCGGAAGGAGTAGCCCTGGGACTGCGTGTAGTCCCAGCGGCTGCGATAGCTGGTCGTGGGATCGCCGGGGCCCAGTGCCGGCCGCAGGATGCCCAGCGCCTGGTCGATGATGTTGACGCTCAGCCAGCCGGACCTGGCGGTGATGGCCTTGGGGATGACGACCGTCACGAAATTCGAGAGCGCTCCCTGCTTCCGGTTCATGGCCGTCCAGGTGCTGTCCGTGTAGCCGACGGCGGCGTATGTGCTCGCGGGGTTGTGCAGGACGAACGTATCGCCGCGGTAGCCTGCCACCACCAAGGCATGGGATTCTCCCGAGGTGTGCAGCAGCACCGGCCGGCCGTTGACCCCGATTTCCCGTTTCAGGTACTCCTTGAGGGCGCTGGTTTCGGCCGCGGTCCACAACGTGCGGGTCGGCTTGACGCCCGTGCGGCCCTTCACCACCGTCCCGATGCTGGGTAGCAGCAGCCATTCCCAGCCGGACACGCCGCTCTCATCGGCGCCGATCATGCCGATCGCCTGCGGCACGGTATTCAGGTCATCATTGTTGACCGCCCTGGTCAGGATCTGCAGCGAGACAGCCGCGCAGAAGGGTGTGCTTCCCTGGCTGTAGTAGGGCAATACGAGCTGGGCGGAGCTCGGCGGCACCGGTCCCCAACCCAGCGCCCAGTTGTCCCGATCCAGGCTCACGGCGTTCGCCGCTGCCGCCGGGCCGTTCGCGGCCGGAGGCGCGAAGCGCCTGGTCCGGACCACGATGTAGGGGCGCCCGCCGAACTGCTTCACCGTCGACTCGGCGATCCTGACCACCCCCGCGGGCATGTGGATCACGCCCGCGTACACCCGCGCGGAATCCGCCTCCGTCATGCCGGTCGGCAGCGGCACCCTGATCTCGACATCCTGCGCGAAATCGGTCACGGACGATGTGAACGAGAGGACGACGCGCTGCGTCTGGTCGGTGCCGTCGAAGAACGTGGCCGGGTCCTCCTGCGCGACGCTGACCTGCGTGCCCGCCGGCACCGCTCCGGCCGGGAAGATCACACGCGTGCCATCCGACAGGCCGATGATGCCGCCGGCGCCCGCGATCGTGCCGGTCCCGGTCGCGGTGACCGTTCCCGTGGCCGTGAAGGTTACCGGCGTCAGGGCGCCCACCGACGCGGTCACGGTCTGCGCGCCTTCGCCGAGCCCGAGCGTCCACTGCACCCTGGCCTGGCCGGTCGCGGCCGTGACGCTGGAGCTGTTGCTCAGCGTGCCGCCGCCGCTCGCCACCGTCCAGGTGACCACGGCGCCCGCGACCGCCCGCCCCTTCGCATCCGCGACCCGCACCGTCAGCGAGTCCGCGACGGGCGCGCCGGGCGCGGCGCGCTGGCCATCGCCGGCGGCGATCGCCACGGCCGCGGCCGCTCCCGGTTTGTCGTCGGGCGGCGAAGCAGGTCCCTTGTCGTCGCAGGCGGCCAGGGCCAGGACAGCGAGCGGCAGCAGCAGGGCGGAGTAGCGGTAGTAGCGTGGCATGGCTCGCAACTCCCCTCGGGCGGTGGAGGACAGGCGGGCACCGACCCGGGCATGCGCCGGCGGCGCCCGGCTGAGCTGCTGAGACAAATTATGGAGCTGGGCGCGCCGCGGGGAACGGTGCCGCAGGCTGCGGCGCGCGCGTTTCGAAACGCCAGACGGGGCGTGCGCGATTCGAGACAGCGGGC
>VEPF01000150.1 GCA_012027055.1 Gemmatimonadota bacterium
ACAACGCCCAGCTCGACCAGATCATGATCAGTGTGCGCGGCAACAGCGAGCTGATCGTCATCGACCACGGCACCACGACCGCGCAGGCGAAGGGGCACACGGGCGGCAAGCTGGGTAAGGGCGGCGACCTCCTGTACCGCTGGGGCAACGCCCAGCAGTACGACCGCGGCACCGCGGCCGACCGCAAGCTCTACCAGCAGCACCACACCACCTGGATCGAGCCGGGCCTGCCGGGTGCGGGCAACATGCTGATCTTCAACAACGGGATCGGGCGCAACTACTCGTCCGTGGACCAGATCGTCCCGCCCGTGAACGCGGACGGCTCCTACACGCTGGCAGCGGGCGCGGCCTTCGGCCCGAGCGCCGCCGCCAGGACCAACCTGGCCTCCCCGCCCACGAGCTTCTATTCGGCCGAGATCTCGGGCGCGCAGCGGCTGCCCAACGGCAACACCCTGATCACGTCGGGCGTGAACGGCGTGCTGTTCGAAGTGACCTCGGCCGGCGAGACGGTCTGGCAATACGTGAACCCGGTGACCACCACGCCACTGGCGCAGGGCGCCGCGATCCCGGCGGATCCGAACCGGGCCGGCCAGTACATGAACGCCGTCTTCCGGGTGGTGCGTTACGCACCCGACTACCCCGGCCTGGCCGGCCGGACGCTGACGCCGATCGGCACCATCGAGAGCTACCCGAGCAACTCGCCCGCGGCGGCACTCGCCCGGCGCGAGTAACCTGCCCGCCCTGGATGTACGCAAGCGCCTGCCGCCCTGGAGCGCACTGCACTCCGGGCCGGCAGGCCACGAGCATCGTGACGCTCCGGACCTCCCCGGGGATTGAGGAACCGGACCCGGCGCCGCAGGTTATAGCGCCGTCAGGCACCGGGGCCGCGGGAGGCCGCCCTGCCCTTGGTCGGGAAGCCTGACTTACCAGAGGCTCGCAGGGAATCCATGGGACGCATCTTCGAGACCCGGAAAGCGACGATGTTCCGTCGCTGGGACCGGATGGCCAAGCAGTTCGCCCGCATCGGCAAGGACATCACGATCGCGGTGAAGGCCGGCGGTCCGCTTCCCGAGAACAACCCGGCGCTGCGGCGGATCATCCAGAACGCCCGCGCCGTCAACATGCCCAAGGACAAGGTCGAGGCGGCCATCAAGCGCGCCTCCGGGCACGACGCGACCGTTTACGAGCAGGTGCTCTACGAGGGGTACGCACCGCACGGCGTGGCGGTCATCGTGGAGACGGCGACGGACAACCCGGTGCGCACCGTGGCCACCGTGCGCTCGCACTTCAACCACGGCGGCGGCAATCTCGGCACGAACGGCAGCGTGGCGTTTGCCTTCAGGCACATGGGCGTCTTCCGCCTGGATCCCGGGGGGGTCGATGCCGACGCGCTGGAGCTCGACCTGATCGATTACGGCCTGGAGGAAATGGGCGAGAGCACCGGCGAAAAGAACGAGCCCCAGCTCCTGATCCGCTGCTCCTTCGCGGACTTCGGGCAGCTGCAGCGGGCGCTCGAAGACCGTGGCATCACGCCAGTTTCCGCCGAGGTCGAGTACATCCCGGTCACCACCGTGAGCCTGCCCGATGACCAGGCCGAGAAGGTGCTGGCGCTGATCGACCAGCTCGAGCAGGACGACGACGTCCAGCGGGTCTTCCACAACCTGGCCGGCTGATTCCGGGCACGTGCCCTCGGCTCCGCGTTCCAGCTGCAAGTCAGGGCAACGGATAGAGCTCCAGCCCCAGCGCGCGCGCCGCAGCGAGCTGCCGCCGATCGTAGGATGCCACCCTGATCGGCTGCCCCTGCTCGGCAAGGAACGCCGCGCTCGCGAGGTGCAGTGCGTCGAGCGTGCACACCGGCGCGGGGAAGGGCTCGCGGGCCCGGCCCAGTACCTCCGTGATCAGCTCCAGGACCAGGCTGATCTCTGGTGCCGGGTCACCGCCGCTGTGAACGCGGCTCCGGGCGGAGGGACCCGCTTGACGCCGGTACGCGCCGCTCCCTAGCGTGAAACCGATACCGCCGCCCGCCCCGACCCGATCCGGCAGTCTGCTCGCGCCCGGCCATCGTCCTCTACCAGGAGCCGGCCATGAAGCGCGCCATCCCGCTCAGCACCGATCCGTACTCCCGGCGGATGCTCCTCCCCGTCGCGCTCGTGCTGGCGAGCACCGGCGCGGGCGCACAGGAGGAGATCAAGCTCAATCTGCGTCGCGCCAGCGACCGGGTAGTCGTCACCTGGGGCTGCGACCACTTCCAGGGCACCAACATGATCGCCATCGCGACCGACAGCGGCGTGGTGATCATCGACACCGGGCTCAGCACGACTACGGTGCGCCGGCAGCGGGAGCTAATCGAGCGCGAGTTGGGCCGGCGCGATTTCCGCTTCCTCGTGAACACCCATTTCCACAACGACCACGCTTTCGCCAATGCCGTATTTCCCGAGGCGACGGTGGTCGGCCCCACCGCGGGCGTGGCCGCGCTGCAGCGCGAGGTGGCGCAACTGCCCCAGCTGCTGGAGCGCCTCCGCACGAGCGAGCGCAACTACCGCGAGGTCGTCGCGGTGACCCGCCCGGACAGTACCATGGGCGTGCAGGCGCGCGAGGGAGCGGCGGCGTTCGCCGTCGGGATTGCCGACCTGAAGCGGGGCGTCGAGCCCCGCTATCCGACGCGCACCTTCGACGATCGGCTCACGCTCGACTTGGGCGACGTGCGGCTCGAGCTGTTCGAGTTCCAGGGTCTGCACTCGGAGTCCGACATCCTGATCCTGGTGCCGGAGGAAGGGCTGCTGCTGACGGGCGATGTCTTCTGGGGCGGGCAGTTCCCGGTGCTCCGCCTGGAGAGCCGCCCCGAGCTGGAGCGGCTGCTTGCCTCCTGGCAGGCGCTCCTGGAACGAGACCCGGACCTGAAGCTGGTCGTGCCGGGTCACTCCGACGCGCCGATGACCGTCGACTACTTCCGGAACACGCACCAGTACCTCGCCAGACTCTGGAGCGACGTGCAGGCGGCGAGGCAGGCCGGCACACCGCTGCTCTCGTTCCTGCTGCAGAATGTGCTAGCGGAGCGCTACCCGGAGGTGGCCGGCTACCGGGTCATGCGCCGGGACTACAACCTGCACCAGCACAATGTGTACGTGCTGTGGCAGCTCGCGGGACAATGACCGGCCCATGGCCCGAGAAGGGTGGTCGCCGAGACTCCTGGTTTCGAGCAAGCAATTGTTCGACGATGGGGTCATACCACCCGCGGTCGAGTGGCGCGACGTCGTCTACGTTGGGCTGGACCCTTCCGGACGGCTTCCCCCGTTGTTTCTGGACGTGAAGAGCGCCGGGTGATCATGGCCGGGCGAGCGAAGGGACATGGGTGAGCTGGTATGAACCGCTTCGCGCTGCCCGACCTGCCACTCTGGATGTGGCTGACCGTCGCCGCGATCCCCGCGGTGTTCCTGTGCGTCATGGCGCTGGTGTGGGTGTGGGCGTTGCGCGCGCGCGCGCGCCGGGAGACGAGACGCCAGTCCGTGATCGCGCAGTTCCTGGCCCCGCGGGGGGTGCGCCTGTCGGCCGAGGATGCGGACCGCGAGTGGGTGGAGCGGGCGCTGGCGGAGCTGGGTGGGACTGGCAATTTCGACGTCTACTGGGTGGCGTCCGGCGACGCCGGCATACTCTTCGAGTACCAGGTCGGCCCCGGGGATCAGCATGGATACGGCTACCTGGCGCGATCTCCTTTCCCGAACCTGGTCGGGAGCGTGAAGATCTCGCCCCGGGCCAGGTGGTTGGGCGTCGATTCCGCCCCGGTGTTCCGCCTGGGCCGGGAAGCGGGCGAAGGCTGGACCGATCCCGAATTTCACAAGCGCTACCGCGTGGTCGCGCAGGATGCCGCCCAGGCGGCGCAAGTGGTCACGTCGCGGCTCCAGTTCCTGCTGCTCGAGCTGCCTGACGTGGACCGCGGAACGGCTGACCGCGAACTCGTCGAGATGGCGGTGAACGCAAGTCACCTGACGGTGTTAGGAAGAAAGGGCGATTGGGGTCGTCGGGAGATCGAAGATGGATTCCCCGCCATCGAGGACCAGCTCCGTCTGGCCGGCCGCGTTCGCGAGGCGATGGGACGATGAACAACTCAGCGTGGCAGCCATTTCTCAACATTGGCAAACGCTCACGACCAGCGCGGCGCAGCGGCCACCGAAGCTTTGTGACAGCATGAGGATGACTCCGGCGCCGTCGAATGGCCGCGGCTCGGTGACGAGGTCGATGTTCAGCAGCGGATCCGGCACGCGGGTTCCTGATGTTGCGGGGACAAAGCCGCGGTGCGCCGCGAGCACCGCGGCGATGCATTCGACCATGCCGCTCGCACCCAGGCTGTGCCCCAGCGTCGATTTGAGACTGGTGATCGGAATCCTGGCAAACGCTGGCCCCAGCGCGCACCGCAGCCCTGCGCATTCGGACGCATCGCCCTTGGGCGTACCCGTGCCGTGGCCCTTGATCCAGGAGATGCGCGCTGGCTGGAAGGTGGCCATTACCTTTCGCGTCGCGTGCGCGACCCCATCGCCGGTAGGATCAGGCGTCGCGCCGTCAGCTGATTCGGTCGCGACATCGGCCGCGCAGAGCTGCCCATACACGGGTGCGCCCCGCCGAGCCGCATGCGCGCGGCTTTCCAGGATGATGGCCCCCGCGGCATCAGCGAGGGTGGTGCCATTGCGGTCGGTGGCGTAGGGGCGGCAGCAGTCTGCAGTCAGGATCCCGGCCGCACGAAATCGCTGGACGATATCGTCCTGCATCGGACGGTCAACTGCGCCGGCCACCACGACGTCCGCGGCACCCGTGCGGATCAGCCGCACGCCATCGACGATTGCCAGAGCACCGGACGCACTGCCGGCGCAAACACCCGACACAGTCCCTTCGATACCGTGTCGTTGCGCGAAGTGCACACCGCCACTGCCTGCCATGAACCGCAGCAGATCGGTAGGGCGCACGCGGGCAGTCGAGCGCATGGCCTCGATTGCATCCGGCAGCGGTCCCAGCGATGACCCCTCCAGCAAGGCGAATCGATCGGCATCTTCCAGGCGATCCGGCAAGCCTGCAGCGCGCCAGGCCTCCTCGGCTGCGGCGGCAAAGGCGGCGGCGGAGCGTGACAGGTGCCGCAGCTCATGCACCCTGGTGCCACCCGCGTCGAAGCAAGTCGATCCGGACAGGGGCGCCTGTTGTTCGAGCGCGTGCAGCAGCGCCTTCGTGCCGCCACCAAAATGGGTGTGCGCCCCCAGGCCGGTAATGACGATGCCGTCTGTCATGTGCCGCCTTCCTGCTGCGCCCGCCTGATCAGGCGGTTGCGGAGCTCGACAGTCATGCGCCGCATTGCCAGCGGGCCAGCCGCTATGCGCCGGAGGTACTCGCGATTCGGCTCACCCAACGCCGGCAGGTTGATGCGATACCAGCCGGTGGAGCTGAGCATGTAGGTGCGCTGCTTTCCAGCCGGCGGTTCCGGCACCGCGAAGGCAAGCTGAAAACCGTGGCCGGTAGCGAGCGTCTGCATCCTGCCATCGACGTTCGCAAGGACGGAATCCGCAGCCTTCACGGTCGTGACTGTGAACGGTCGACTCTCAAAAGCGATGGCCACGCGGTCGATCCGCCAGAACGAGGGCGGCGTCTCGAGGCGGACTCGAATATCACCGGGAGCGGCATCCCGCAAATCAAGCGGGACAACCTGGTGCTTCAGAACTTCCGGACCGACTTCCCAGATCAGTCCCTGCGGCTGCCAGCCGCTCGCGGTCCACAGCGATACGCGCAATAAGGCGGTTTGCGCCAGGGCGGCGCCGGACTCACGTGCCGACGTGGAATCGCCGTCAATGCGTGCGTACCACCCACTCAGGCCGCTGCCATGAGCCGTGAGGAACGTCCGCAGCATCTCACTGCCCCAGGAGGTGTTTCGGCTGGTGATGAGGAGCCTGGCGGAGCGCGCATGCCGTGCGCGCGGGAATCTGATCTCGACTGCATCGCTCAGAGCCGTGACGTCACTGGTGTCGCGCACATCCAGATCGGATTCCCAGTTGACGCCGTCTGCGCCCACGATGCGCGTGAGGATGTCATGGCCGCGGCTGTCGGTGGCACTGCTCGGCGCAGAGAGCCGGCCCAGTCCGAAGATTCTGCCATCGCTCGCCGGTGCCACCGTGGTCCCGCGCTCGTGGTCGATGGCCAACAGTGCGAGCGCGTCGATATAGTCGGTTTCATCCAGCTCGCTTCGGACGTTCAGCGTGACGACGCCATCCACTGCTACCGCGTGTTCCAGGTTGTCGATGTCGGTCCGCGTCAGGCCCTGTGCGATCGCGCCGCCGAAAGTCCCGGAATCGATGCGCCATTGCGCGCCATCCCAGCTGTAGACGGTTGGACAGGAATACGTGGGGCCGCCGCCACCACCGTCGGGGCTGACTACCTGGACCGTGGCCTTCCCGGTGATCCCCTCCAGCTTGGCGTGGACGGTGGACGTGAACGTTCCCGGGACAGACCCAGCGGTGAATACGCCTGAGCTCGTTATGGTGCCCCCACCGTTCGCAACCGACCAGGCAGGAGAGATCGACCTGGTTTCGCCGTCGTTCGACCTTCCGGTGGCCGTGAACTGGACGCTGCCATTCGTCAGCACGGTGGCGGGATTGGGTGACACCGAGATCCTGACCAGCGCATCCGATTCGGTAACGCAGCCAGCGAACAAAGCGGTCGCCATTACGAAACCGACCGGATGGGTGAGTCTCGCAAGGCAAGTCGAGGTACCGCGAATGTTGTGGAGCATTTGGCCTCCCCCGGGATAGGAAATTCCACAACAGCTCTGTGCAGCGCGTTCAGCAGACAGTCCGGGAGTGAGCAACGGATCGCTGCCGGGACTCGTTGCCGGCGACGCGTCCAGTCTAGACGCGGCCCGTCAACCGCGCGTCAACCGGGAATCAACTCGGGGTGGTCACACGCACGGGCCGTGGTGGTGGTAAGCTGACGGCAGGGTAGCGTCTGGCGGTGAACGGGCGGGGGAGACCCGCCCGTTCGTGCGCACTCACCCCGGAAGAGCCCGGCCTCAATACGGGCTAGTCAGGTGTCGGTCTCAGGGATGCTTCGCGGCGGCCGGCCTGGCCGCGCGCGCCAGCTCGGCCTCGGCGGCGATCCGGCCGAAGCCGGGCCACCACGGGTCCGCGGCGATCTGCCTGAAGAGCTGCATGGCGGCGGCGGTATCGCCCGCGGCCAGGTAGCGCGTGGCGATCCCGTAACCCACGGTCTCCAGGCGGTAGGTGGAGTCGGAGACCTGCGCGAGGATCTGGTCAGCCGTCCTGGCCCCCCTGGCGAAGAGGAGATCCGTGTAATACGAGAGGTTCTCACCCACCTCGAGGCCGTCGGGAATCGTGCGGGCGAGCTGCTCCGCGTCAGCGGCCCTGCCGGAGCGGATGAGCGCGCGGGCGGCCCACTCGGTCATGGCGACCCGCGAGCCTGGGTCGCTCGAGTTGCGCGCGCAGGAGCGGAACGTCTCGGAGTCGGCGGCCCTGGCGCCGGCGTCGTTGCCGAGCCCGATGCAGCGCAGCCACTCGGCGGCGGCGTCATCGAAACGGCCGGACACGAAGTAGGCCAGGCCCAGGTGGTACGAGGTGTCCCAGTTGAAGCGCGCCAACCCGCGGGCCTTCTCCAGATCCGCGATGGCGTTCTCGAACTCGCGCACGGATATGTAGCGGTGGCCGCGGAAGCGGTACGGGCGCCAGTCGTCCGGGGCCATACCGATCACCTTCGCGTAGAGCGCGATCTCGTCGCGATAGTGCCACGAGTTGCGGCGGGCGCGGGCCGCGGCGATGAGCAGCTCGATGTCGTTCGGCGCGCGCGCCAGTGCCGAATCGGCCGCGGCGATCAAGCCCAGCGGGTCCGCTTTCGCGAAGAGCCTCTCGCCGAGCAGCGAGATCGCCTCGGGTTGGAGCGCGGGAGCCACCACCACCGCTGGCGGATGTCCGCTACAGGCGGCCGACCACATGGGCAGGACGCACAGGCAAAGGACGCGGCGCACAGGTCCTCCAGGGACAGGTTGCTGCCGCCAGGCTACGGTGGCGCGGGGTGCGGAGCAAGGAGGGCATAGGACCGAGGCAGGATCGGCGGCCGGGAGACGCCGTCCTCTCTGGTAAGCGCCGCAAGGTCACTGTATGATGGTTTGGCGGTTCGCAGACAACACGTGCGCCGGATAGTGACTCAGGTTGGGTCATCCGTGCAGCGACTGAGATGGGTCCCGACTTGATTCGGTACCCCGGAATCTGGAGCGGAGGAGGTCGGAATGCGGCTGGGAGATTACGATACGACCAACAGGCTGAGTGCCACCGTTGAGAGCTCGACGCGGATTACGCCCGCCGACAGCAAGACGGAACTGCGGCACATAGACCTGGCCGTGGACAGCATCGATTTCAGCTATGAGGTGGGCCAGAGCGTTGGCATCCTGGTACCGGGTCCTCACGAGTTTGGAATGAAGGAGTACCTGCGTCTCTATTCCATTGCCGGCAGTGGTACGGGCGATGGCATCAATCCGGTGATTTCGCTGCTGGTGAAGCGCTGCTTCTACGTCGATGATTTCAATGGCGAGCGCTACGACGGCAAGGCATCCAACTATCTCTGCGATCTGAAGGCAGGCGACGAAGTGACGCTGGTGGGCCCCTTCGGTCTCGCCTTTACCGTGCCCGAGGAAAAGGACGCCAACCTGCTGATGATCGGGCTGGGTACGGGGATAGCCCCGTTCCGCGCGTTCATCAAGCACATCTACGATGACCTGGGGGGTTGGAGAGGCAATGTGCGCCTGTACCACGGCGCCATGACAGGTGTCGAACTGGCCTACATGAACGACCAGAACGCGGACCTGCAGTACTACTACGATCAGGAGACCTTCAAGGCTTTCCAGGCGCTCAGTCCGCGTGCCCATTTCGACGTGCCGGTCGACCTGGAAGGGGCCATGGCCCAGAACGCCGATGAAGTCTGGGCCCAGTTGCAGGATCCGAAGACCTACGTCTACGTGGCCGGTCTGAACCAGATTGGCGATATGCTGGACAAGGCGCTGGCGAAGATCGTCGGTTCGCCGGAAGCGTACCAGCAGCAGAAGGCAAAGATGATCGAGGAGGGGCGCTGGGCTGAGCTGATCTACTGAGCGCTGCGGACGGCAAGGGGCCAGGTGGGTGGTGATGCGCGGGCGCACCCTGGCTCGCGGAGCGGGGCCGTCCAGCCGCGCGCGTCCGGGCGTCGGCGCAGGAGGCCGAACCCGTGGTGCGGCGGCCAGCACCGGCAGGCGACGGCGGAGCCGGGCTTCGTCATAGCGCACTGGGATGCGGACGAGCAACCGTCCGCGAAAGCGTCGGCTCCGCCTCCCGGTTCGCCCAACAACCTCAGCGCGCCGACTGCCGACTTCGAAGTCACTCGAGGCGGTTCAGCTGATTCCGCTCTGCTTGCGGCCAGCCTCGTTCCTCCTGGTGATCCGGTCCATTTCCCCGACGGATAGCCCTGTCAGGGTACGCCTCGTAGAAGCCGCTCCGGATGGCCGCCCTCAGTCGCAGACCGCCCGACCCGCGAAGGCGAACTTCACTCCGTCGAAGAGCATGGTCTGCTCGGCCTGGGAGGCCACCTGGTAACGCAGGTTGCGGCTGGATCCGTTGCCGAGCGTCAGGGTGATGGTGCCCGACAGGCGATCGCCCGCGATGGTCCACCGACCCCGGTTCCCGCTCTGGCTCGCCGCACCCCAGGCAGGATCCCGGCCGCTGGCGGCGAACTCACCGGTCATGCGGAAGCGCCCGTCCTCGCACAGGTCCAGGGTGCGCTCGCTGGCAGCCGACACCACCATACTCGAGGAAAAGTAGTAGTACTTGCCGGTGATCCAGCGCTGCAGGCTGGGGTCGTTGCGTCCCGCCGGCACCGCCGCGCCACCCTGGTTCGGGGCTGCGGCGTCCGTCACCGGTTTGAAGGTTTCCGCCATTTGGGCCTGCATGCGCTGGTACTCGGCCTCGTCGGCGTACCAGGTCTTCAGGGTGCGGGTTTCGCGGTCGAACACCATGTAGTAGGGGACCCAGCCCTTCCAGTTCTCGTGCAGCGTGTAGCGCAGGATCCACTGGTCCTCGCGCATCTCGGAGGACTTGGGCTCGCCCATAATCGCCTGTACCTGGTCGCTGCTCATCCCCGGCGAGAGCCGCTTCAATTTCTGCACCGAGTTCATTCCCAGGGACGCGCAGGAGGAAAGAAATAGCACGGTCGCCACCACGATCGAGGCACGCACGCGGTACATCGGACACCTCCAGCCGAAGGTTCCAGGACAAAGCCCCGTCGCGGCCGCGCCCTGCCCGGCCACGGCAGAAACCCCAAACCGGCCGGCCGCAAATTGGGAGGCGGGCAAACCGTTTGTCGAGAGCCTGGCGCGGTCGGCGCCAGTGCGTCCGTCGTGCTCCACGAGCACCGGACGGACCGTCCCGATCAGGAAGGCGTTGAAGCGGTCCTTCTCTTCGGTGTTGGGCAGGTGCGCGGAGTTCTCGAACCAGACGAGCTCCTTGCGCGGCGCGCCCAGCGCATCGAAGTAGCGCGCCGAGAGCACGGCCGGCACCTCCCAGTCGTGCCGGCCCAGGCAGAACCAGACCGGGACCCGCACCTCCGGCACGCTCACGAACAGGTCGGTCCCGTACAGCTCGGGGAAGAGGAGCTCGACCGAGCGGAAGATGCCGCGGAAGAAGTTCACCCGGTCGGCCAGCGTGTACTCGGTGCCCAGGACCAGGCTCTTCAGCACCACGCCGAAAGCGCCGGCGCGGCTGCCGTGGTACTCGCCGCCGAAGCGGCCGAGCAGCCGGCGCTCGGTCATGAACTTCGCGCGCCAGTCGCTGCCCGTGTACGGCGGGGGCTCGATCCGTTCCAGGGTGCGGACCGCTGCGGCATCCGCCGCGGCCCGCGCGCGCTCCAGCGTCCAGTCGTACGAGAGCCGTTCGCTCTCCGCCATGCGCGAGGCCTGCCCGATCCCGACGTACCCGGAGAACAGGTCCGGCCGCCGGGCGACTGCCAGCAGGCCGATCACGGTCCCCCACGAATGGCCGACCAGCAGGATACGGCGTTGGCGGAAACGGTCGGCCAGGTGAGACGCAACTTCGATGACGTCGTCGACGAAGCGGGCCATCTGCATGCCCGCGGGGTCCCGGCCGGCGGCGAAGGACTTGCCCGCGCCCCGCTGGTCCCAGTTGACCACCGAGAAATGGGCTTCGAGCGCGCGCGAGATACGGCGGTTGAGCGCCAGCACCGAGGTGCCGGGACCGCCGTGCACGAAAAGCACGACCGGGTTGCGCGCGTCCTCGGAGCGGATGAGCAGCCACTGCCGCGTGCCGCCGACCGGGACCGGTTCGAGCGAAGCGAGGCCGGCCGGGTGGCGCCGGCGGTCGATCCGGGGCGTGAAGCCCGGCAACAAGGCCAGCAGCACGAGTGCCGCCACCGCCAGTGCCAGCAGCGCGAGAGGCAATTCGGCCTCCTCCGGGGGACCCCGCGTTGGAGCTTAGTGCGCGCGGGGGGCACCGGCAAATCCCGCCCTGTCGCAAGGCCCGCCAGCGTCCTGGCCGCGCGGCTGCCGGCCCTCCGCGGCGTTGCGGCCCGCGTCTTCCCGGCGCATCAATAGTGAGGCCGCCCGGCCCACGACGCGATCCCGCACTCGCCCGTGCCGGACCCTCCGCCGCGTACCCGCAGCAGTCTCCTGCTGCGACTTCTCTCCGGGGTGGAATCCATGACCAGCCCGACGAACATCGGCGGATCGGTGGCACCCGGCTTCGAGCAGGTGCGCACCGCTTTCGAGCGGAACTTCGCCCGGCGCGGCGAGATCGGCGCCGCGGTCTGCGCCTACTGGCGCGGCGCGAAGGTGGTGGACCTCTGGGGCGGCCGGCGCACGCCGGCGGGCGAAGAGCCCTGGCGGGAAGACACCATGGTCGTGGTCATGTCGATCACGAAGGGCCTCTCCGCGATGACGCTGGCGCTCGCCAATGCGCGCGGCTGGCTCGACTACGACTCGCCCGTCGTGAGTTACTGGCCGGAGTTCGCGCAGCAGGGCAAGGACCGGGTCACCGTGCGCCAGTTGCTGGGACACGAGGCCGGGCTCGTGCTGCTCGATGAGCAGCTCACGGTAGCGAAGCTGCGCGACCTGGACTACCTGGCGGGCGTGCTCGCGCGCCAGCGGCCGGCATGGCCGCCGGGCACCCGGCACGGCTACCACACGCTCACCATCGGTCTCTACATGCAGGAGCTGATCCGGCGGGTGGACCCGGCGCACCGCTCGCTGGGCCGCTTCTTCCGCGAGGAAATCGCGCTCCCGCTCGGGCTCGACTTCCACATAGGGCTGCCACCCGCCATCCCCGACGAGCGGCTCGCCCGCGTGCAGCCGCTCTCGCCCTGGCGCGGGCTCCTGGCCCTCCGCTACACGCCGCCCGCCGTCACCCTGAAGATGATCCGCCCGGGGTCCCTGCTGCGTCGCTCGTTCATGGGTGTGAGCGGCGATCCCACCGAGCGCGCCTACCTGGAGGCCGAGCTGCCGGCCGGCAACGGCGTGGGCACCGCGCGGGCCATCGCCCGCGCTTACTCCGTTTTCGCGGAGGGTGGCACCGAGCTGGGCATCACGCCCGAGACCATGGCCCGAATCACCGCGCTGCCGCGCATGGCGGGGAAAAGAGACGAGGTGCTGGGCGTGCCCAGCTACTTCTCGCTGGGATTCCTGAGACCCGGGCCCACCGTGTTCTTCGGCTCCAGCCAGCGCGCGTTCGGCGCGCCCGGCGCGGGCGGTTCGTTCGGCTTCGCGGATCCGGACATCAGGCTGGGCTTTGCCTACGAGATGCACCGGCTGGGCTTCTACCTGGAGCACGATCCGCGCGAGAAGACGCTGCGGGACGCGGTTTACGCCTCCATCCGCACGCTGGCGGCCGCCGCGGAGCGCAACTCGAACCTGGCGGCGCCTGCGCAGCGGGCATGAGGGGAGTTGAGCGGTCCCCGGCAGCCGTCCAGGCCTTCAGCGGTGACTAGCCGGAGCCTTGGACCGGGTGGATTGTGCTGATCCGTCGCGTCAACTGCTACCGGTGCAGCCGGCCGCCCGGGGTGGGCGTGCCGTGCCGGCGCCGGCTTGAGGGGATCGGCTGCGAGTACCCTTGACCATGCGGGCTCTCAGAGCCGAGGTTGGGGCGAGGGGCCCCACTGCACGGGACAGCGTAACGCCGCGCTTCCCGGGGCCGCCTCTCAGAAAAGGGGACAACCTCATGAAGAGGTCCTCGAACGTCATCGCATGCGCGCTGGCCATCGTCGGCTTCCTGCCCGCGCAATCGCAAACCCCGAGCGGCACCAGCGCCGCTGCAAACCGCCAACCCGTGTTTGGCGGGGCGTGCCATTTGTGCCCCTGGGGCGCAATGGCGGACGTGGTCAGGGCGGCCATGCAGCATTACGGCTACGACGTCCAGATCTGCCACAACTGCAACGCCGAAGATTCCCCTCGCATCGTTGCCGAAGCGCGCACTCCGCCTCCCTACAAGGTGGATCCCAACGTGTCCGTGGACGCTGCTCCGCCGAACACGCCGGGTCTCGGGCGGATCGATTTCGGGGCCACCGGCGGAGCGTTCCTGTGCGACGCGTATCACGGCGCCGGGCGCTACTCCAGGGACAAGCCGATGACGAACCTACGGCTGCTGGCCAACATCCAGCAGCCGCCGAGCTACCTCATCGTGGCGGCCAGGAGCGAGCTGGGCATCTCCGATCTGTCGCACGCCCGCGCCAAGCGGTGGCCGCTCCGCGTCTATGCCGGGCGCAACAACAGGCTGGTGGGCGAAGTGCTCGCCTACTACGGGCTTTCGGAACAGGAAATCACTGCGGCTGGCGGCCTGGTCGGCGGCTCGTCGCCCGATGCATCGACCGCTCCCGATGCCAGGTCCTACGATCTCATCATCTCGGCGGGCGGCTGGGTCAGCACCATGCCCGAAACGCGCACCTGGACGGATGTGATCCAGAAGAACAACTGGACATTCCTCACCCTGCCCGAGCCGCTGCTCGCCAGGCTGGCCGAGACGGTCAAGGCGGAGCGCGAGCCGGTGCCGTTCGGGTGGTTGCCCGGCATCGACCGCGCCATCCCGTCCATCGTCGTGTCGGGCATGGGAACGGCGGTCTATGCGCGTGCCGATTTCCCCGACGCGCTCGCCTATGATGTGGCCCGGGCACTCGACGAACAGCAGGACCGGCTGCTCCGGACGAATCAGCGTTTCTTCTACGATGTCCACAAAGTCTGGAGCGTCTGCGATGTCCCGCTGCATCCGGGCGCGGCGCGTTACTACAGGGAAGCGGGCTACATGAGGTAGCGGCACTCCCGGCCGCACGCCGGTACGCTGAGCGCAGTCGCAGGCCGGCGCACGACGCTGGACGTCTGTTCCCGCTACAGCTTGAGCAGCACGCCCTTCCGCCGCAGCGCGGCCGCCGCCCAGGTGATCAGCACTGCGAACAGCACGGCCCGCGCGAGCCCGGGCGCCAGTGTACCGCCGAGCGTCCAGTAGCCGTTCCCGCCCGGCACCAGTGCGAAGAGGGCATACGCGATGGGTGCCAGGATGTAGGCCAGCAGCGCGTTCTGGCCGGCGTCCTCGAGCAGCCGCACCCGCCACCTCCCGCCGCGGGCGTCGAGCACCCAGTAGATCGCAGCCCACAGCCAGATCGTGATCGCCGCGCTCCAGAGGCACCAGGCCGGAGTAGCGGCGATCTTGTTGATGATGAAGGCGGGGTGGAGATCGTGCGCCGCGTGCAGCAGGACGGCCGCGAGCGCCATGAGCGCACCGTATGCGCCGGCGAGCCAGATGCGCGCCGCGTGCGAGCGCCCCGCCCGGCCGCTCCGGCGCAGCACCTCGCCGGCCAGCGCGCCGGAGAGCACGAGCGCGCCGTGCGAGCCGAGCTGCGAGCCCACGGCCAGCAGCGGCACGTGCGGCAGCCAGCCGAACGCGTCGGCGAAGAAAAGTCCATAGAGCACGATCACGCCGGCGCTCAGCAGCGCCAGCCTTCCGCGCGCAGCCAGGTAGACCAGGCTGGCCACCAGGTAGGCCCAGCCGATCAGGCCCAGGATCCCCCACCAGCTGGTGCGCAGCTCGATGAGCCCGGGCTCGCCCCGGCCGCCGAAGAGCAGGGCGGCAGCGACGAGCACCGCCATGCCGGCGGCGCGGACAGCCGTGCGGGCGCGCGGCGAGGCGGCGGCCCGCTCGGGCAGCGACACCCAGGTGAGCACCACGCCCGCGTACATCAGCAGCGACCACACCGCGCGCGGCAGCACGCCCTCGGGCGAAGGCGAGTTCACCATGAACACGCCGATCACCAGCAGCGCGAAGGCGCGGGCGAGCACGTGGCGCACCACGGCCCGGGTCGGATCGCGCTGCATGCGCCGGTGCAGCGCGAGCGGGATGGCCATGCCGACGATGAACAGGAACGCGGGGAACACCACGTCCACGAACGTCATGCCGTCGGCGTTGGGCGGCTGGATGTGCTTCATCCATGCCGGTGCGCCGGTGACGCCGGCGACGTCGTTCACGAACATCATCACCAGAATGTCCAGGCCGCGCAGCACGTCCAGCGACGCTAGGCGTACGCCGCCCGCGGCCGCGGCAGAAGCCACGAGAGCGGGAGGAGACGACGTCGCCGTGCTCATGGTGAGGTTCACTGCACCCGCGGGGCGGCGCCGGCCTGGGGCTCGCGGTACAGCCAGCCCGCCGCGGCCGCTGCGACCACCAGCTCAGCGGCGCCCCAGAGCAGCGCGATGGCGGACAGCTGCCAGGTGCTGACCCCGAGACCCAGCATGCCGACGCTGGGGAAGATGTAGGCCGTGATCCACAGCACGGCCGCCGCGATCACCGCCGTGCCGAAGCCGGGGCCGAAGCGGGGCCTCAGTGCGGCGTACAACCAGGCCAGCAGGAATCCGTACAGGAACGCCATCAGCCCGAACACGGGCATGGCCCAGGGCGCGTAGGTGAGTCCGTGCGCTTCCAGCAATGCCGTTGCCGGCTTCGCCAGCACCACGCCGTTCAGCAGGGTCTCGCTTGCTTCGATGACCAGGCCGGCTATCAGGCCCCCCAGCAGGACGCGTCGGTAGTTCATGGACAAGCCTCCGGAAGCGCAGGTATGGGCGGCACCAGCATTGGACCTAAACGGATGTCGGGCCATGCGCCTCGATGCGCCAATTGACGCGAGGCGGCAGCCGGTGCGGGCATCGTCATCGGACTCGGCCTCAGGGGTTCTTCGCGGCGCCCGGCCGGGCCGTCCGCGCCAGCTCGGCCTCGGCGGCGATGCGGCCGAAGCCGGGCCACCACGGGTCCGCGGCGATCTGCCAGAACAGCGCCCTGGCGGCGACGGTATCGCCCCTGGCCAGGTAACGCGTGGCGATCCCGTACCCCACCGTCTCCAGGCGGTAGGTGGAATCGGAGACCTGCGCGAGGACCTCGTCCGCCCGCCTCGCCCCCCGGGCCAGGAGGAGATTCGTATAGTACGAGAGATTCTCACCCACCTCGAGGCCGTCGGGAATCGCCATCGCGAGTTGCTCCGCCGCAGCGGTTTTGCCGGTCCGGATGAGTGCGCGGGCGGCCCACTCGGTCATGGCGACCCGGGAGCCCGGGTCGCTCGCGTTGCGCGCGCAGGAGCGGAACGTGTCCGAGTCGGCGGCCCGGGCGCGGGCGTCGTTGCCGAGCCCGATGCAGCGCAGCCACGCGGCGCCGGCGTCCGCGAAGCGGCCGGACACGAAGTAGGCCAGCCCCAGGTGGTACGACACGTCCCAGTTGAAGGGTGCCAGCAGGCGGGCCTTCTCCAGGTCCGCGATGGCGTTTTCGAACTCGCGCACCGAGATGTAGCGGTGGCCGCGGAATCGGTACGGGCGCCAGTCGTCAGGGGCCAGGCCGATCACCTTCGTGCAGAGGGCGATCTCGTCCCGGTAGTGCCACGAGCTACGGCGGGCGCGGGCCGCTGCGATGAGCAGCTCGATGTCGTTCGGCGCGAGCGCCAGTGCCGAGTCGGCCGCGGCGATCTCGCCCAGCGTGTCCTCCCGGGCGAAGAGTCTCTCGCCCAGGAGCGAGGTCGCCTCGGGCCGGGGCGCGGCAGGCGCCTCCGGCGCAGACGGCTGCCCAACGCAGGCGGCGAACCACAGGGGCAGGACGCAGCAGCAAAGGGCGCGGCGCACAGGTGCTCCGGAGCTGAAGTGGTGCGGCCAGGGTACGGTGGCGCGGGGTGCGGAGCAAGGAGGGTCGCCGCGGCTCCGGCCGCAGGGCCCAGTCGTCTTCGGCCGGCTTCTCGACCGTGGCAAAGCCGGCACGGTGGCTCCTCCGGCCCCGCGATCAGTGACCGGCCGTGCCGTCCGGTGCCTGCGGTTGGTGTTGATGCCGCAGCCACCGCCGGAAGGTGGCGGTCTGGCCGGAATCGAGCACCGCCTCCATCTCCAGGTGCACGCTGTCCATGGCCGCACCCAGCCGCTGGTTGATGGAGCGCCACGCCGAGTCGACGTCCGGCTGATGCCGATGCAGGATCAGGGCGAGCGATTCCTGCTGGGCCGGCGTCAGGTGCAGCGTGCTGTCGAGCTGCGCGATGAACGCGCGGTGCGAGATCGTGGTGTGCGAGAGCGAGGCGTCGCCCCGACCGGCCCGCCGGTGCAGGATGACGGTGTGCTCGACCAGCAGCGCGGCTGCCGCGCCGCTCAGGAAGAACAGCATGCCCAGCAGGACTGGCCGAAGCCGCATGGTCAGGGCTCCCGGTTGGCGTACTGGATGAGCAACCCGCCGATGGCCGGCGGCTCGCGGCTGCTCAGCAGCGCGCGCGCCAGCGGATCGGCGGGCGCGAGCCCGGCCGCGAGCGAGGAGCCCGCCTGGGGCGGCGGGGACAGCAGGAGCAGGATGACACAGGCGGCTGCCGCCAGCACCCCGCCCGCCAGCCAGCGGTCGATCCGGCGTTCGCGGCCCTGCTGCGCCGCCAGCACCGGGGCCACCACAGCGCCGACCCGACGCTGCAACGCCTGCCAGTACTCCGGCGATTCCGGCAGCCTCGAGAGCTCACGCCATGCGCTCATTCCGGGCTCCTGTAGCCACGGTCGGTCAGGGACGCACGCAACTTCAGGCGCGCCCGGTGGGCATGCGTCCGCACGGTGGCGGGCGAGATTCCCAGCATGTCCGCGACCTCCAGGGCGCTGAATCCCTCGATCTCGCAGAGCCGGAAGCTGGCCGCCTGCTGCTCCGTCATGCCCGCCAGCTCCCGCTCGATGATGCCGCGCAGCTCCGCATCCGCGGCGGCGTCGCCGGACGCGCGCGCCACCAGTGAATCAGCGGCCCCGTCGTCCACCTGCCGGTTGCGCCGCGCCGCCGCGTTCCGGCCCAGGTTGCGCAGGATCGCGTAGAACCAGGGCCGGAAGCTCCTCCGGTCATCGAAGCGGTGCAGCTCGCGGAGCGTCCGCAGGAAGGCGTCCTGCACGATGTCTTCCGCCTCGTCGCGGTCGCGCGCGTACTCCAGCGCGACCGCGAGCGCGCCGCGCAGATAGCGTTCGACCAGCCGGTCGAACGCCTGCGCCTCGCCCTCCCGGGCGAGGCGTGCCAGGGCTTCGTCACTCGGCAGACTCGGCCCTCATGCGCCGTCCGGAACACCGGCGCCGTGCGAGAAATAACCGGGAACCGGATGCAGTGTGTGGTGCACTGTCGCCGGATCGAAGCCCGCCACCTTCAGCTGCGCGTGCAGGTACGCCGCGAAGGCTTCCTGCTGCGCCGGGTCCAGTTGCTGGCCGATCTCGTGGTAGAGCCTCATGCACTCCTCGATCATGCCATCCACGGACACGTGCGGCCGGGGCCCGGACGGCGCGGTGCCATGGCGGTGAGGCAGCTGCGCCGGTGTCTCCTGCTCACTCCGACCCTGTGCCGCTGACAGCTCCTGGAACGCCGCGTTCAGCGCTTCGATCCGCGGCGCCAGCAACGCGCGCAACTCGCTGCTCAGCTTCGCGGCCTTCGCCGCGCCATCAACGGTGATGATCGGGTCCGGCCCCGGCAAGGCCGCCGCCATGGTGCCCGCCAGCAACGCAACCGCCAGCAACTTCGTCTTCATCTGCCTCCTCCTGGTTTGGCTGGTGTGTTCACCAGGGAGTACCGGCGGGGCGGCGTCGGCGTTTACACGAGCGGGCGCCGGGAGGGTCGAGCGGTGGTCCGATACGGGGGCCAGTCGTTCGGAGCCAGGCCGCCGGACACCGTCGCCCGCCGCGGCCTCAGAGGTCCAGATCACCGACCCAGCCAGTAGCTCACCTTCACCAGGAAGGTATTGTCCGCATGCTGGCGGAAGATCGCCTCCACGTCGCGGCTGGCATCGAAATCGCCGTACGGCTGTGCCCCCGCCCGGTTCTGCTGCCAGGCCAGGTACAGCGTCGAGCCCGGCCGGTACTCCCACCGCAGCACGGCGATGCCGCGCAGGGAGCGGAAGTTGAAGTCGCGGTTCCCGAACTGCTGCTGATCGGCGAAGCTCCTGGTTTCCAGGCTCCGCGGCCGGACGTACTCCTTGAAGTCCGAGTAATGGCCGGAGCCCACGAAAGGCTGGAGGTAGACCTCGAGGGTGAGGTCGGGAGTGAAGGTGGCGCTCACCCGGGTATCGAGCGAGAGCTGGTGCTGCCGGATGTCGGCGATCACCACTCGCCGCCCGTAGAAGGCGGTGGCGGTCGAATCCGCGAACGCGGTGACGAACTGCTGGCGGCTGCCGAAGTCGCCGAAGCCAGGCTCGAGCGAAAGCGAGAGGTTGGGCAGCACCCGGGCTCGCAGGTTCGCACCCAGGTTCCAGAACTGGAAGCCGTCGTTGCCCACTCCGTAGTTGGGATGCAGGCCGAATTGCAGCCGCTTGCGCCGGTCCGTGTCCACGTTGAAATAGACAGCCCGGTGGCCGGACGTCAGCACCACCGGCCCGCCGCGGGTGACCTGGTCGCTCAGGGTGTTCGGAACGAGCATGCCGAACACTTCCCAGTTCCAGTAGTTGGTCAGCTCGCCGCCCACGTAGGCGTGCAACTGCCGGCCGGTGAGGTCGCCGTCGAAGTTGTATTGCTGTTGTCCGCCGGCGAGGATCCCGAGCTGGCGGTACCAGCGCGTCGGCTTGGTCCACATGGCGCCGATGTTGGCGTTCATCCACGCGTAATCAGCGCGGCTGAGGAAGGCCAGGTCGTTCACCTCGAAGCCCGGTGAGCGGAAGTTGACGGCCGTCTCCCAGAGCAGCGTGCCCTGTTCCTTGGCCAGGCGCGCATAGCCGCCGAGGCCGCGCAAGGAGTTGGCGGCCGGGTCGTAGGCGTTACTCAACAGGCCGTTGCCGTGCGCGTCCCGATCGGGCCGCTGGAAGTACCGGGCCGAGCTGCGTTGCAGCGCGGTGATGGCGGCGTCACTGCCGCTCACGTTGGAGAAGGCCAGGTTGCCGCGGAAAGCGTAACGCTGTGATTTCCAGGTCAGCTCCCAGTCCGCGCCGATGGCCTCGGCGTGCGCCGGCAACGCTGCCCTGAGCGTCGGCTCCCCGAGCGCGCGCAGCACCGATGTGCCCATCAGTCCCACGCGTACCGTGCCGCCGCGCAGGTTCCGTCGCAGCCGGCCGACGAAGTAGTTGGTGAGCGGCTCCACCTCCAGCGTCCTGGTGCCGCCGATGCCGGAGACGTAGCGGACGTGCTCGGGCGCGGTCACCGCGTCGAGCAGCCCCACCTGCCAGCCTGCCGCGGTGCGGCCGGTGATCTTGGCGGCACTCAGGATGGTGGTGGCATCGATGCTCTCGGCCTGCGTCCCGGAGGGTGCGGCGCCGTGCGGCGGCCGGCCGATGCGCCGGGTGTAGAAGAGCGAAAGGCTGGAGACGTTGCTGCAGAAGTAGCAGTTGAAGCTGCCGAAGCTGAACAGGCCGCTGCCTTCCACGAAGAACGGGCGCTTCTCCTGAAAGTAGCTCTCGTAGGCGGAGAGGTTGATGACCGCGGGATCGGCCTCGACCTGGCCGAAGTCCGGGTTGAACGTGGCGTCCAGGGTCAGGGATGATGACAGCACCGCCTTGAGGTCCGCACCGGTGCGCCAGCTGTAGTCGCGCTCCTCCTGGAACGGCGAGGTGGTGTCCTGCGGGCGCACGTAGGCGCCTTTCCCGACCAGGTAGGGCAGCAGCTCGACGGCGCGCGGCCGGGCCCCGAACCGGAGCCCGTCCAGGTGGCCGAAGCGGGGCGGGCCGCCCTGCTCATTCAGGCCCCAGAAGGCCCACATGGAGGTCTCGTTCAGCCGTTCCTCGTAGCGCCACACCTGGAGTCCCCAGGTCTGCAGGCTGTCCCTGGGGAAGCGCAGCTGGTTCCACGGAATGCGCAGCTCGGCGCTCCAGCCCAGCGAGTCCACCGCAGTGACGGCATTCCAGACCGGGTCCCAGGAGACGTCGAGGTAGGAGGCCGCCTGCCCGGCATCCGTGCGGGTACCGGTCGGGTTGACCTGCAGGTAGGTCCGGCCAGTGTGGTCGTGGTACGTGTCGAAGACGAGGGCGAGGTAGTCGCCCATGTCATCCTGGTCGCGGCGCACCAGGCGGCCGCGCACGCCCGCACCGCCTTCCGTGTCGCACATGCGCGCGCCGATGTAGAGGGCGGCGTCGTCGTACAGGAACCTGACCTCGGTGCGCTGCGTGGCCGGCTCCCGCTCGCGCGGGATCTGCTGGAAGAATCCGCCAGCGACCGGCGCCGCGCTCCAGGCCGGTTCAACCGGCCGCCCATCCATGTTCGCCGGGCCGGCGCGCTCGGCCGACTGGACGGCGGGGCGGGGCTCGGAGTGT
>VEPF01000068.1 GCA_012027055.1 Gemmatimonadota bacterium
ATAACGAGCCCGCCGCCGCCGCCGCGGCGTTCACCGAGCGGAACGCCATGCGCCCCGACCCTGCGCCCGCCGGCGCGCCCGTCGCCGCCGCGGTCACCCGGGCCGCTGCCGAGCGGCTCTTCGGCGGACCGCTGGATGGCCTCACCGTGGGCGCCTCGGGGCGTCCGGTCTCCGGCCGCTGGACGTACGCTTGGCGCATGTCGGAGTGGCCCGCGCGCAACGTAGTCGCCATCGTCCCCGGCTCGGACCCGGCGAGGGCCGGGGAGTACGTGCTGGTGAGCGCCCACAACGATCACACGGTCATCACCAGCCCCGTGGACCACGACTCGCTCCGCGCCTTCAACATGGTGACGCGCCGCCAGGGTACGAACGACCCCCTCTGCCGTCCCAACGCGGCGCAGCAGCATGTGATCGACTCCCTCATCGCGCGGGCGCGGAGCCTCCGGCCGCCGCGCAGGGACTCGATCATGAACGGCGCGGACGACGACGGCTCGGGCACGATGATCATGCTCGAGGTCGCCGAGCAGTTCGTCGCCGAGCGTCCGGCGCGCTCCATCATCTTCGTCTCGCACCAGGGCGAGGAGGGCGGGATGCTGGGGTCCCGCTGGTTCACGGAGCATCCCTCCGTCCCGCTCGCGTCGGTGGTGGCCGCCCTGAACATGGACATGGAGGCAAAGGGGAGGACGGACCAGGTCAAGTTCGGCGGCCCGACGTCCATCCAGATCCTCGGAGCGCGCCGGCTCTCGCGGGTGGTCGGCGACGTCATCGACTCGGTGAACGCGGTACGCCCGGTGGTCATGGCCATCGACCGCTCGTGGGACGTGCCCGCCAACCCCATGAACCGGTTCTGCCGCAGCGACCAGGTGAACTACGTCCGCAAGGACGTCCCCGTCGCATACTTCTCCACCGGATACTCCTGGGACTACCACCAGCCCACGGACGAGCCCCAGTACGCCGACTACGACCACATGGCGCACGTCGGCGGAGTCATCCACGACATCGCCATGGCGCTGGCCACGCGGAAGGACCGGCCCGCGATCTCGGGGCACGATCCGAGCTACCCCGTGTGCCGGTGAGGGTGGGGCGGCGGGGAGCCCAGGGAGCGGGAGGAGGCCGGGCCGACGGATTGGCCCATGCGTGAGCCGACCTGCCGTCCCCTGACCCCTTCGGCGTCGCCCGCACGCTCCGTCAGGGCGGCTCCCTGCGCAGCTCATAACGGCTGAGCCCGCTGCCGGACCTGCGGCGCATGCCCAGAGAGGGGGTCAATGCGGCAGGCCAACCCGCTCGAGAAACCGCCGCATACGCGGATCGTCGAGGTAGGCCCGGAAGACCGGATCCACTGCGAGATCGACTACCCATGGATCCCGTTCGGCCACGGCGCGATCGAGCAGCGTGAACACCCGCTGGCGGTCTTCCACTCCCGCATACGCATAGGCCAGCACGGCCGGTGTGGCGTCAGGCAGTGCCTCCAGGGTGCTGATGGCACGGTCAGCGTCCTGCGGCCGGCCGGCCTGGCCATAGACGAATGCCAGGGTGGCAATGGAATACGGCTCCTGCGGGGCAAGCGACCTTGCCGCTTCGGCGCTGCGGATGGCATCAGCAATACGGCCTTGCAGGACGTAATTCTGCGCGACATTGGACAGGGCCACAGGGTCGCCCGGAGCGAGCGCGATCGCGGTGAGGTACGCTTCCCTCGCCAACTCGAACTCCCCCGCGGAGCAGTAGAGGCTGGCGAGATTGCCGACCATGCCCGGGTCGAACGGGTCCAGATCGACGGCGCGCCGGGCTTCGGCGATCGCCTCTGTCTGCCGGTTCAGATCCATGAGCAGCCAACCCAGGAGGCTGTGGACTCTCGCGGCCCCCGGATTCAGCGCGATGGCCGTGCGGTAGTGGACTTCCGCTTCCCGGAAGTCCCAATCGAAGTAGTGCGCCGAGAACCCCAGCACATAATGCGCCTCGGCGCTGCTGGAATCGATCGCGAGCGCACGGTGTGCAAGTTGCTTGGCCTCGGGCACGAGGGAGTCACGCGGAGCCCAGTTGACGTATGCCTGATAGCCGTAGACCCTGCCGAGCTCAGCGTACGCCCGGGCATAACGGGGGTCGCGCGCGATCGCCTGCCGGAGTAGTGCCGCCGCCTGATTGGCGCCCGCCCGCGTGTACGGGCGGATGAGCTGCAGGCCCTTGAGCAGCAGGGCATGTGCTTCCGGATCTCTGGTCTCCTCGCGCGCCAGCCGTACCCCGGCGCCCTCGCCTCCGAGCTTCAGCTGGAGCGCGCCGACGATGGCGCGGGCGATCTCATCCTGCACGGCAAACACATCCGCGACCTCACGGTCGTAGCTGTCGCTCCACAGGTGATAGCCGGTGGCGGCATTGATCAGCTGTGCCGTGATCCGGATCCGGCCGCCCGACCGGCGGACGCTGCCCTCCAGCACGTGCCCGACGCGCAGGGCGTGGGCGATGGAGTCCAGCGGCAGTCGGCTGCCCTTGTAAGCGAAGGAACTCGTGCGGGATACGACCCGCAGCTCGGGCAGCTGCGATAGCACGTTGAGCAGCTCTTCCGTCATCCCGTCGGAGAAGTACTCCTGCTCGGGGTCGCTACTGAGATTTGCGAACGGGAGCACCGCGATCGAACCCTGCTCCGCCGCGGCGGGTGACGAGACCACCGAAGCCGTGGACGCACCCCCACCGCGTTGCGGGGCGCCGCGCGCCACCAGGGCCACGGCCGCACCCGCGACCACCAGGATGCCCGCGAGCATGAACAGCTCGACGCCGCTCACCCGCTGTGTCCCCTTCTCGCCGTGGTACCAGGCGAGCACCAACGCGGCGAAGAAGCCGATGGCCAGCAGCACCGTGGCGGCCCGCAGCACGAGCGCGGGCCAGGCGAATGGCTCGGCGAGGAGGCTGAGCACCTGGAGCAGGAGCCAGGCGCCGGCCAGGTAGGCTAGTGCCCAGTGGCCGAGCTTGCGGCGGCTCAGATTGGCGAAGAACGAGCGCAGCACCGGCGCCGACCTCCGGCGGAGGAGCATCAGCCCCGCGGCCCTACCGCGTGACAATGGCGCTTCCCGGGTGGCAGTTGGCAATAATGCGGCAGAAGAGGCGGCGCCGACAAGGCGATCGCGGCTGCCCACGCGGGTCAGGATCTCCTTGGTACGCCGGAGCGCGAAGTCCTCTCCGGCGTGCCGCGCGGCAGGCCTCGCAACCGTGGCAGTTGAGCCCGACGTGGCCGCGGGCGGGAGGGAGTGAGGCTGCTCAGCGATCCATGGCGGCGCCCCGCGGCCGTCGTCCAGCATCACCTCGAGACCTTTGCGAGCCTCCGGAAGGCCGTTCATGCTCTGCGGGCGACAGGCCGGCCGGAGGGGTCTCGCCCACGGCTTCGCGCAAGCGGGGCACCAACCGGAGGTGGGTCGTGACGCCTGCAGCCACGGGCTCCTGATCGCGTTCGACTGCAAAGGCCGCGGGATCCGCCCTCATGCTACGCCCGCCGCATGGCTGACCTCGCCGGGGCCGTCCTCCACATCTCCCACCGGGCGGCCCGCGATCTCGGGACCGGATCCGAGCCATCCCGTGTGCCGGTGAGTGGTGGGAGGCGGCGGGCCTGAGGGGCGGGTCGGCCACCCTCTTCTCGCAGGAGGGTAGCGGACCCGTTCCAGGCCGCATCCTCATGGTGCTTCACGGATTCTACCTCCGCCCCAAGAGGCGCGTGGGCGTTTGAGCGCTCGCCGAGCGCGGGGCGTCCTTCCGAGAGGACTCCGTCGACACTACGGTGTATGCATGATGCGGCCGGAGGAACGGTACTGGGTGAAGGTGAGCCTCGCGCTCGGCTTCGTCGTGCTCACGCTTCTCCTCCTCCTGATCTCCGGCTTGATCGGGAGCATGGAGCACATCGTCACCGAGATCCTCAAGGCCGCGTCGTAGACGAGCTGCGCTACCCCCTCGGCCGTGTGCATACACTCAAGCCTCTTCCACGGCCGGCGGTCCTTTCCACAACGAACCCGGGTACCCGATGAAGTTCCGCAACAAGAAGATCACCGTGCTGATCGATGTGCGCTCACGCCTCGAGTTCTTCTTCGGTCACGTGCCCGGTGCGATCTGCATCCCCCTGCCGAAGCTCGACGGCGCGGCGCTGGAGAGCCGCGGCTTCGCGCGCGATGCCGCCATCGTCGTGTACTGCGCCAGCGGATCGCGATCCGCGC
>VEPF01000238.1:0-940 GCA_012027055.1 Gemmatimonadota bacterium
GTGGTCCCGCCCGGCCCCTGCCCGACCCCGAGTTCGATCGGCTCGTGGAACGGCTGAAAGGTGCCCGGGACCGCGCCGCCGACGAGCTCGCCCTGGACCGTGGCTTCCTCATGCCCCGGCAGCAGCTGGAGGACCTGGCGCGCTGCGGCGCCCGCACGTTCGAGGCGCTGCTCGCCGTGCCGGACATGCGCCACTGGCAGGTCGAGGCCCTGGGCCCCCGCCTGCTCGAAGTCCTCGCAAAGGTGAAGTCGCGCTGAGCCCGCAGGACGACGTCGTCTTTACGCCAGCCGGTGATCCGTTCCCGGTCTCGCTAACCGTTCCAGGGATCGAACCCGAAGGTGAGGTAGTCGCCGGCCTTGCTGTCGGCGATACCCGCGGCGGCTGCTGCCAGTGCCGCGAGGGTTTCCCCGCTCTCGCCGGCGCCGGCGGCCGCGGCCCGGATCGCCTCGAGCAGGGGCTTCAGCTCGCGGGGCCGGAGCAGAACATAGGCCTGCGGGGCAGCCCCGCCGTCGCCGCGGGGCAGGATCACCAGATCGACCAGGTCCGTTTCCTGGGAGATCTTCCACACGTCGGCGGTCTTCTTGAGGAGCTTGTCCGCCGTCTTCACGTCCCCGTGCAGCGCCCGGACCATCTTCTGCACCTCGCGATCCGCCTGGGCGCGCTGCCGGGCCAGGCGCCGCCCGAGGGCATCGGCCGCGTCCGCTTCGCGCTTCTCGACCGCGTGCGCCAGTTGCTCGCCCACGTATGCGTAGATGCCGATCACCAGCGGTACCGGGTCCAGCGCGATGCGCATCTTGCCTCCGCATGAGTCCTGAGAGGGGCGTCCGGCCGCCAGCGGCGGCATCAGGTCCGTGCCGAACCGTTGCGGCCGACCCGCGGCGGCGCACAAGTTGTCGCCCGGACCACGGCACGTCAATCGAGAGGGCGGAGATGAAACGCT
>VEPF01000238.1:950-4180 GCA_012027055.1 Gemmatimonadota bacterium
AGTCTGACCACCCTCCTGGCTCTCCCCGCTCTGGTTGCGGCGGCGTTGACGTTCGGCTGCCGCGACGTCGGTCTGCCCGACCGGAACCTGCCGCTCGATCAGGCGGAGCAGCGCACCTACGGCTATCCCGTGTACCAGGCTCTCCCGGACAGCGCCCCGGTGCTCCAGGTGGCCGGCCACCGGTGGCAGGCTACTGCCCCGATTGAGACCATCGAGGCCAGGTTGCTGGCCGCGGTGGGGAACGCCAACGGCACGGCCGTCTACGCCCTGACCTGGGACAAGCCACCCTACGACCGTCTCTATGCTCTGGTCGGGGAAAACCGCTGGCGGGTGATCGAGCGTATCGACTGAGCCCGCGGGTGGCGGGCGAGCCCGCGGCCGCGCTGCAGGCCCGGCGCCCGGCGGCGCGACCGGAACGGCCGCGCCGCCGCGTTGCTTACCTGCCCAGCAGCTCCTGCGCGCGCCGCGCCACGTGCTCGGCCGTGAGCCCGAACTCCTGGTAGACACGCTGGTACGGCGCCGATGCGCCGAAGCGATCGATGCCGATCACCGCCCCGCCAGTGCCCACCAGCCGCCACCACGAGAGCGGGCTCCCCGCCTCGAGCGCCACGCGCACGGGCAAGCCGGGCGGCAGCACCGCGTCGCGGTACGCCTGCGGCTGTGCCGCGAAGACTTCCAGGCTGGGCATGCTCACCACCCGCGCGGATACGCCGTTCGCCGCCAGGAGCCGCTGCGCCTCCAGCAGGATGTGCACCTCCGAGCCGCTGCCCAGGAGCAACGCCTCGATCGCCTGCCCGGCCGGCGGGTCCGACAATACGTAACCACCCCGCGTCACGCCCGCGGCGCTGGCGTACACGGTCCGGTCCAGCACCGGCACGTTCTGGCGGGTGAGCGCGAGACCCACCGGACCGGAGCGGTGCTGCAGCGCGGCCGCCCATGCCTCCGCGGTCTCGTTCGCGTCCGCCGGCCGCCACATGGTCAGGCCGGGAATCGCGCGCAACGCCGCCAGCTGCTCGATGGGCTGGTGCGTCGGGCCGTCCTCGCCCAGGCCGATGGAATCGTGCGTCCACACGTAGATCACGTGCTGCTCCATCAACGCGGCCAGCCGCACCGCAGGACGCATGTAGTCCGCGAAGATCAGGAACGTGGCACCATAGGGGATGATGCCGCCGTGCAGCGCCATGCCGTTCAGCGCCGCCCCCATGGCATGCTCGCGGATGCCGAAATGCAGATTGCGGGCGCGGTAGTCGCCCGCCGCGAAGGACGGCTCCTTCTCGATCAGCGTCTTGGTGGACGGCGCCAGGTCCGCGGATCCGCCCATCAGCTCGGGAAGCGCGGGCGCGATGGCGTTGAGCACCTTCGACGACGCGATGCGCGTGGCCATGCCCTTCGGGTCGGCCGGGAAGGTCGGCAGCAGGTCGCGCCAGCCGTGCGGCAGCTCGCGGCCGAGACGTCGCTGGAATTCCCTGGCCAGCTCGGGGTGGTGCGACGCGTACGACGCGAACCGCTCCTGCCATTCCGCTTGCAGCGTCGCGCCGCGCGCGCCCGCCGCGCGCCAGGCCGCGAGTGCCTCGGGCGGAACGTGGAAGGGCTCCGGCCACTGCCAGCCCAGGTTCTGCTTGGTGAGCGCGATCTCATCCTTGCCGAGCGGCTCGCCGTGCGCGCCCGCGGTGTCCTGCTTGTTCGGGCTGCCCCAGCCAATGTGGCTCCGCACCACGATCAGCGACGGTCGATCCGTGACCGCGCGCGCTGCCTCGATCGCCTGGTCGAGCGCCCCGAGGTCGTTCACGTCGGCGACGCGCTGCACGTGCCAGCCGTAGGCCGCGAAGCGCTGCGCGGCATCATCGGTGTAGGCCAGGTCGGTGCTGCCCTCGATGGTGATGTGGTTCTCGTCGTAGCAGCCGATCAGCTTGCCCAGGCGCAGGTGCCCCGCCAGCGACGCGGCCTCGTGCGAGATGCCCTCCATGATGTCGCCATCGCTGGCGACGAAATACGTGTAGTGATCGACAATGCGCTCGTCCGGGGTGTTGAACTCGGCGGCCAGGTGCGCTTCGGCCATGGCCATGCCCACCGCCGTGGCCAGTCCCTGGCCCAGCGGCCCGGTAGTGGTTTCCACGCCCGGTGTGAGTCCGTGCTCCGGGTGCCCCGGGGTGAGGCTGCCCCACTGCCGGAACGCCTTCACCTGCTCGAGCGACACGTCGTAGCCGGCCAGGTGGAGCACGCTGTAGAGCAGCATGGAGGCGTGGCCGGCGGAGAGCACGAACCGGTCGCGATCCGGCCAGTCCGGAGCCGCGGCGTGGTAGCGCAGGTGGCGCGCGTAGATGACCCAGGCGAGCGGTGCCAGCGCCATGGGCGTGCCCGGATGCCCGGAGTTGGCCTGCTGCACCGCGTCCATCGACAGCGTGCGCACCGTGTCGATGCACAGCTGCTCCAGCTCGGGTGTGATCGCAATCTTCGTTGTCATCTCAGTGTCACGGTTGTTCGGGGACGCGCGGCGCTGCTTCCAGGGCGGCCACCGCGGCGCCGTTCAGTCCTGCCTGTTCGTTGACGACGACGTGCACCGGCAAGGATTTCACCGGTGCCGACATTCGGCCCCTGGCCCGGACCGCCCCCAGGAACGATCCGGCCGCAGCCGCGACAGAATAGCCGGCGGAACGCCGCCCGCGATATACGCCCCGCCGCGCACCACCGCGATCAGCGCCCGGTCCCCGCCGACCGCGCCAACTGCGCTGCCGGGTATTCCCCGCCCGGCCGTCCGCGCCGCGACGGCAGGCCCGCGCTTCGCGCGGCCAGCTGTCAGCGGCCGCTGGGCGGTGTGACCGCGGGCACGCGCGTGAACTTCCCCCAGTCTCCCAGCGCCCCCGGCCGCTCGAGGTACGCCGCCAGGAAGGCCCGCAGTGAGTCGGTCGGCGCGGTCAGCACGAGCGCGCCATCCAGGTCCAGGCTGGCTGTGCGCGCCTTTCCCGAGCGGAGTGCGCTCCGCAGGGAATCCTGCTCGAGCATGGCGGCTCGCAGGCTGTCGCCCTTCGGCTCCAGGACCACCAGCATGTGGCCGGGGATGAGCGTGCCCAGCAACGTTTCCGTCAGCCCGGCGGCGTCGTTCTTCTCGAGTTGCGCCGAGACATCCAGGACCAGCCGATTGCCGAGGTGACCCGCCCGCGCCCGGAAGCGGGTGGTGCCCCCGCCGTCGTCCCTGAAGCTCAACGCGTAGCTCCCGACCCCGGCCGGCG
>VEPF01000272.1:0-1154 GCA_012027055.1 Gemmatimonadota bacterium
GACGGTGGTGTCGCCATCCTCGCCCACCCATCTGCCGGCGAGCCCCGGGACGTCGGTCGCCTGGCCCTCTCCCACGACCGGCGCCACCGAGAGTGGCGCGCAGGCGCCCATGATCGCGACCCCGACCACCAGCGCGGTCAGGCACCGCAGCCGCTGCTGGTGCCACGCCGGGCCCTTGACGACACCGCAGTTTGCCACCGTTGCCTCCGATTCCCTGGTCGTTTCCCGTTAACTCGCCGCCGCGCGCAGCGCGATCGCACCGCCGCCCGACCGCGCACAGTGCCCGCTGCCATCCCGGCTGCCGCAAGTTCCAGATCCGGTGCGCGGGACCTGGCCGCTGCCTGCGCGAATCGATGCGTTGGGGCCGGCGCCGAGACAAGGGTCCCGTTCCGGCCGGGTGCGGCATCGGCAACAGCACCTACAGGCAAGGAGCCACCTTCTTGCCAGCCGCGCCGCTTCCTGCTTTACTTCGCGCGCGAAACGGCAGGTCCCTGATGGCTCCCCCCGAATAGAGGTGTGCATGGAGGTGCTTGCGCGCCCCGGGCTTGCGGGCTCGTTCGCCCTGGTCACAACGCTCCTGCTGGCGGTGCCGCATTCCGGGTCCGGACAGGCGGACTCTGCTGCCCGCTTCACTTCGCTCGCCCTGGGCGGAGCGTATTCCTGTGGCCTGACTGCGGCAGGCGAGCTCTGGTGCTGGGGTGGCGAGCTGATGCTCAGTTCCGAGCCGGCATGGGAGCACGAGATGGAGCAACTCGCTCCCACGCTCCGCTTCGCGACCGTCCGGTCCGGCCCCACGGAGCTGTGCGCCACGACCGTGGCCGGACAGACGTACTGCTGGGAGCCGGGCACCCGCACCTGGCAGCTCGGGACTGACCCCGAGTCCGTGACCACGTGCAGCGACTGCGACGCCGAGGAGCTGGTCCGGTTGCAGCGCATGCTGGCGCACCCGATCCGCTCGCAGCCGCTGGCCCCGGGCAGTCCGGTCCAGTGGTACCTGTTCCCCGATTTCGCGTCGCCCGTCGCTGTCGATCGGGTTCCGGGCGCTGCCGCACTGGCCGAGCTTCATTTCGGTCATGTCCCGCCACGGGACAAAGGTGACCGCCCCGACAATTCAGCCACCGGCTGGTGCGGTCGCGACGACGCCGGTGCGCTGT
>VEPF01000272.1:1164-4173 GCA_012027055.1 Gemmatimonadota bacterium
GCTGGCTGCGGTTCTTCGCGGACACGCCGCCGCTGCCTGCGGTGCCGGCTGCTGGTGCACTCCGCCTCCGGGCTTTCGCGGTCGGTGGCAGCGTCGGCTGCGGGATCGAAGCGGGAGGCGCGCTCCATTGCTGGGGTCAGGGCCTGAACGGTGAGCTGGGACCGCCTCGCGCCGGCCTGAGCCGCTGCCGGGCCAGTTACATGCGGATCGCCTACTGGCACTACCCGTGCACCACGCAGCCCGTGCGCGCGGCTCTCGAAGAGACCATCCAGTCGGTGACGGCGGGCAGCATGCACGTATGTGCGCTCACGCGGGCCGGTCGCGCGCTGTGCTGGGGCGATGACGGCCTGGGCCAGCTGGGGCGGGGCACCCAGGCCGGAACGCTCCCTTGGGACTCGGTCGTGCGCGGACACGGCAGTGCCATGCCTGCGCCGGTAGTCGGCGACCACGTGTTCGCGGCTCTCGAGGCGGCCGGCGAACACACCTGCGGACTCACCACTGCGGGCGAGGTGTACTGCTGGGGCGGCGGGCTGCTCGGACCGGCGCCACTGACCACCACCGACGCGTGCGCTGGCGCCCAGATCGCACGCGGCGATGGGTACAAACCCACGCCGTGCGCGCTTGCTCCCGTCCGCATCCCGACGTCCGTCAGACTGCGTGCGATCGCGACATCTGCGATCCACGCGTGCGGGCTGGACGAGGCAGGTACGGCCTGGTGCTGGGGCATGAACAACGCGGGCCAGCTCGGCGACGGCACACGCGTCGATCGGCCCGAGCCCGTGCGGGTCACGGTTCCGCGCCGGCCGGGCACCTGAACGCCGTCGTCCCCGCACGTGCCAGCGTGGCCCCCCGATTGGGGTCGCCTCCGGGCCGGGCCGCCTCTTGCGTCGCCGTGCCGCGCCCGTCACGTTCCCGCGATTCCGCCCCCCTGACAGGATTGCCGACCATGACGCGTCGCTCGTGCCGGTCCTTGCTCGGCCGCTTGCTGCCCCTCGTGCTCGTCGCCATGCTCGCGGCAGCCCGGTCGGGCGCTGCCCAGTCCCCGGCCGATGGACTCGGCCGCACGCAGTGGTCGTACATGCACACGCTCTTCCAGCGCACCTTCCTCAAGGTGGACGTGCTCACCATCGACGTCTGCTTCGATGCGCCGACCGCGCAGCGGTTCGCCACCGTTGCCGGCCGGGGCCCGCTGACCGGGGCCGCGGCGGACACCATCACGCGCGCCGCGCTCGCCGGGGCGCGCGCCCAGGGGCGGATCGAGTTCCTCCGCACCATCTCGCTGGACGAGTTCCTGGATGGAGTCGCGGAAGACATGCAGAAGGCGGTGAAGGCCCGCGTGCTGGGCGATTCCATCTACAAGGCCGTCGTGGCCGGGCTGCCCGCCTCCTACGCCTTCCTGGAGAAGCGGCGCATCCGCAAGGGCGACCAGCTGGTCTACGACATGGCGGGAGACACCATCCGGACCCGCTACATCGGTGCGGATGGCACCGTACTGCTCGATGAGCTGGCCGTGGCCCGCCAGCGGCGCAACTCGCCGCTCGCCACCTGGTTCACGCCGGGGTCGGCCTACCGATCCGGCTTGCTGCAGTCGCTGCAGCGCGACGGCGCGCGCGCCGCCGACGAGCCGCTCGCCGCGCGCTGCCGGCCACGCCTTCGCTAGCACGCGTCAGGTCCCTGCTGCCGCGAGCGGAGGTCGGCGCGTTCGGCCCGCCGGCTGCGGCTGCATCGCCGCATGGGCAGGGCGCCGGCCGGGCCGGTGCCCGCCCGCGCTTTCTGCTCAGCGCCTGGTCAGAGACCAGCTTACCATGACTTTGCCCCCGAGCTGGGCCAGGACGGGATTGGGGTCCGTCCACTGTCCGCTCAGGCGGTTCGGGTCGGCGCCGGCAGGAACCACGTAGGTCTCGTTGGTAATGTTGTCCTGGATCTTGTCGCTGAATGTCTGCCCGGCCACCGTTACGGTCTGCGTACCCTCCACGGGGATGACCGCAGTGCCCAGGTAGAGCTTTCCGCCTCTCACCGAGATGCTCACGCTGGTCTCGTAACCGGCCGCTTTCTTGGTGACCGCGATGCTGGCGCCGTTACCCGTCGTGGAACCTTTGCTCTCGAAGTTGCAGACCGCATCCTCCCCGCGGCCTACCAGCAGGCACTCCAACTGCGCCGCCCCATCCTCCACGAACGGCTTCCCGTCGGGGCTCTTGCCCTCCAGGTGCTTCGACGTGATGACCGTGACCGTACCTTGCCAGCCCCCCGCACCGCCCGGTGCCGGCTCGGGTGCAGGCCTCGGCTCGACCGGCGGCGGCTCGACGACTACCGACGCCGCTCCGGTCAGGGCATAGGGCTCACCGCACGGACGGTCGTGCCCGTACCAGGCCCGCACCACGGCCGTACCCCGGCTCATGGTGGCGGTGAACTGCACGGTGGCCTCGCCGTCCGCGCCCGTGGTGACCGTCTGCGGGCTGACGGTCCCGCCCGTGGTCCCATCCATCCTCCCCAGCGTCTTCCAGTTGCCCGCGCCGAAGTTCACCCGCCTGTTGCCCAGGGGCTGGCCGTCGCAGTCGGTGAGCCGCAACTGCACGCTGATGGATTCGCCCGTGCGCAGCTTCGAGCGCTCGGGCTTGAGCGTCAGCGTGCCTCCCGCATAGGAGCGCGCTACGCCCGGGTCGGCGGCGCGCTCCGAGCGCTCCCATTCCGTGATCCGGCCGCCCACCGGCTGGAACTGCGCGGCGAGCGCTTCGGCCGCCGAGCTCACCAGCAGCACCGTCTCGTTGAACGCGCTGATCGGCGTGGCCACCGCCGGGTCGGGCACCACGATCGGTATCGTTACTGACGCCGCCCTCACTACCTTCCGGTTTCTGGCGGCCTCCAGGCGCACCGTGACCACGTACGCTTCGCCGCTCAGCGTCATCTCGCCCGCGAACAGGTACTCCAGCCCCGAGACCGGTCCGGCCGGCGCCACGTTCCGCGAGGCGCCGGAGCTGAGCGTGGTGCTCGCGGCATCGATGTTGGCGT
>VEPF01000465.1 GCA_012027055.1 Gemmatimonadota bacterium
CGCGGCGCCGGCCGGAGCAACTCCAGCTCCGGAGCCGACTGGCGCCGCGCCGCGTCGACGGCGGGGAGAAGTTCCGGCGGCAGGGCCTCGTGCACGGCCGCCGTGCGGGCGATTGCTTCCTCGGCTTGGTCGGCTTGAGGCCGGCCCGTCGCGACTGCCCGTTCGGCCGCGGGCGGAGCGGGTTGGGTTACCGCAGGCGGCTCCTCGGCCCGGGGCCGCGTGATTTCCGGCGCTTCCGCGGCTACCCGCGCAGCCCTTTGCGCCGTCGCCGCCGCCCGGTGTTCGGCCACACCCTCGGCGTGGTGCTCCGCTGCCGCCTGGATAATGTCCTGGGCCAAGCCTTCCTTGGCCGATTCCAGGGATTCGGCCCAGCTCTGGTGCGGATCGCCCATGGCCTGGCCGATCCGCGCCTCGGTCAGGCGCGTGGCGAAGCCCGTTGCCACGTTGCCGGATACCCGCTCCGACAACTTGCCGAAAGGCTTCGCCAGCGCACCGACGGGCTTGGTCAGCGCAGAGCCGGCCGCGCTGCTGAAGAAGCCGCGGAGCCCATGTTCGAACGCCATCTGCCCGCTTTTTCCCTGCCGGCGGTTTTCGGGATCCATGGCCGCCCCGGCAGCGGAGTTGATGGCGTTGGTGGTGCCGCCGCCCACCGAGTCGATCACCACCTCCATGCCGAAGTTCATCGCCTTGGCACCCAGGCTGAGGGCCTGCTTCTCGGCAACCCCGGCGATGCCGCCGACGACTTTTTCGCCGGTGGCCGCCGCCTTGGCCGCGGCGGCGCCCCCGCGCAGGGTCGTCCCGGCGTAGGCGCCAAGGCCCGCCGTCGCCGCCTGCACGAAAGTCATCACCAGATCGCGCTCGATCTCGGCGCGGGTGTAGCGATCACCCTTAATGGCGGCAGTCATGGCGATGCCGGCGAGGCCCGCGCCGGCGGTGATGAGGATCGGCGCCCAGATGGCCGCGGCGCCGCCGAAGGTGACGAAGGTGGTGATCGCCGCGGCAATCACCATCAATGCCATGGTGACGCCCATGGCCGCGCGGTCCACCGCCGACTTGTAGCCTTCGGCGTCGAGGGAGGACATCTGCATGGCCGCCTCGAACTCGTTGCGTTGCCCCTCAGTCCTCACGATCAGCCGGCCTTCCGCGTCGAAGTTGGCGTGGATGTCTTGGCCGAATATGCCCTTCTTCCTGATCCGCCCGTACTGGTCGATGTCGTTGGCGGTGACACCCATTAGATTAAGCAGCTTGGCCTGGGTGGCGAGCATCCTTTGGTACTCCTCCGAAGCCAGGGCGCGGCCGGCGGCGCCCGAATCGCGCGTCTGCTGCTTGGCCGCCATGTTGGCGCTCTCGGCGCGCTCCCGGTCGTTGCGCGGCACGCCCATGAACTTGATCTCGGTCTCGTTGCGGGCGTCCCCCTCCAGCACCCCCTTGCCGTGCTCGAACAGGCCGAGCCGCTTATACAGCGGTGGACCTTCGGGGTGCTTGTCATCCCACTTCTTCACCGCCTCGTCGATCTGGTCCCGGTTGAGGCGGCCGGCCGTGGCCTGCAGGGTCTCCTTGTTCTTTTCCTCGTGGGCCAGGGCGAAATCGAAGGCCGCCAGGGGGTCGGGTTCGAGGTCCTGCACCATCGACTGCGTGTACGCCTTGGCCGTGGGATCGCCCGCCAACTGCGCGCCGAGCTTGCCTACGATCTCGTCCTTGACCCGGCCGGCCCGGGCTGCCTGGGCGGCCGGATCGGGCGCCGCCTTCCCCCCCTCCGCCTCCGGGTCGGCGGCCGAGAGGTCGGCGTACAGCAACAGGATCTTCTGGCGGCGCTCCTCGGCCCGCTTGAGATCGCCTTTGTCGATGACCTTGCCCTGCTTGTCGAGGCGTTGGTCCAAGCGTTCCTTGCGCTTGACGTCGCTTTCCCCTTCCCGCGCCGCCAGGAGGTCGCTGCCCAGGGCCTTGCGCAGCCGGTCCTCCTTGGGCTTGCCGCTCTTGCGGTTAAGCTCCACCGCCAGGGTGGCGGCGGCGGCCTCCTCGCTCTCGGGACCGTGCTTGACGATGGCGTCGATCAGCTTGGTCTGGCGGGGGTCCAGGCCCTCCGATACCGTCCGGTAGTGACCGCCTCTCTCTGAGTGGTCCGGAACGAATTCCTCGTAGTTGCGCGCGGCCGCCGCATAGCGGGCGATGGCGCCCGGCGGATTCTTGTCTTCCGGCTTGGCGACATTCGGCGTGCCATCGGGCAGGGTCGTGACGATCTGGTCGAATCCCTGGTCGGTAGCGGCCCAGATCTTGTCCTTGCGGGTCGCTGCCGTCTCCCGGTCCTCCAGGGCGGGAGTCAGCGCATCGCCGCCGCTGAGGACGTCCTCTCCGATGCTCTGGCGCTTGCCAGCGATCATGTCCACCGTCGCATCGCCGCCTTCCTCGCCGCGCTTCTCGCGAGCCTGGTCGATCTGCTCCTTGAGGCCATAGGCGTTGGCCTCGCCGAGCGCGGCCAGGTTCGCCTTTTCGACAGCGGCCGCATCGGGCGAGCGGGGGTCCACCGGCTTGATCTTGTTGAGCGCCTCCGACACCTTCCGGTCGGTGCCGCCGAGATCCTCGATGATGTCCTTCATCTCGTCCGGGTGTTCCCGGTTAAGCTGGTCGAGCTCGGCGGGCGTGAGTGAGCGCTGGATGCGCTCCACGCGGCCCTCGTCGTTGGAATAGTTGACCGCCGCCTTCATCTCGGAGAGCGCGGCAGCGACGTGGTTGCCGTGCAGATAGTTGACGGCCGCGTCGATGTTGTAGAGGTTGGTGCTCTCGGCGGAGAACGTCTTTCGCAGTTCGCTGCGGAGATGCGCCTCGAGGTTGCGCCCGAAGTGATCCTGGTAGAAGGCGGAAATCGCTGCACCCTGCAGCGCGGTGATGTTGCGCAGGGCCGCCATCACCGGCTCTATCGGCGTGGAAAAGGCCACCAGGGCCGCGTTGAGGCTGTTGGCCTTTTTTAGGATGATGGGCGGGACCTGTTTGCCCGCGGTGGCGATCAGCTCGGCGATGCCGTCGTCGGTGTCGGCCTTGGCCGCGATATTTTTCGTCCGCGCCACGAACTGGTCGGGAATCTCCTTGGCCTTGGGGCCCTCTGCTCCGGGCGCGGCCGGCGCTGCTTTGGTCGCGTCAGCTTGTTTGTCGCTGCCGCCCCCCTTCCCGGCCATGGCGTTCGTGACCACGCCCTTGGCCTCGGTGACCTTCTGCTCGGCCTGGTCGTTCTGACCCTCGTAGGCCTTCTTCGCCGAGGTCAGCGCCCCCTTCAGCGCATCGCCGATGGGAGCCGGCAGCTGGTCGAACGATTCCACCGAGCTCTCGATCTGCTTCTCAAGCGAGGCGCCGGTTCCCTCTCCGTTCTCCGCCAGCCTCTCTTCCATCTGCTGAGCCGAGCCGGCCAGCCGGGCCGCGGTGGAGTCGGCTTGGCGAACGGCGGCGGCCTCGCCCGCCTCTGCACTGCCAATCACCCGCTTGCGCTGCTCGGCCCCCGACTTGCCAATGTAGGTAACCAGCGCGGTGGCGCTGGAGAACACCACCTTCGCTAAATCCTCCGGGGGACGGGCTTTTTCGCGGTCCAGGTTGTCGGCCAGCGATTTCGCGCCGGCCTGCTGGCCGTTGGCCAGCGCCATCGCCGCGTTCACGCTGCGGGTGGCGCGCTGCTGGGCCGCCTGGTCCTCACTGCGCCCCCGGTCGCGCCAGGCGCCGACAAGCTGGCGCCGAGACTGATCGTGCTGGCGTACCAGCGTCAGGTGCCCGTTGGCGCGTGCCTCGCCAATGGAGCTGCGTAGCTGGGCGGCGGTCTCGCCCAGTTGCTTCAGCGCCCCGTTCCGCACCTTGACGATGGACGCGGTGCCGGCCTCCGCAGTCTTCGTCATCTGCCCGGCGATGTTCTCGAAGTTCTGGTCCACCGCCTTCTTCATCGACGCGAAGCTGGCGCTCAGCTGCGCGAACTCGGCGCTCGCCTCGTCGGTGTAGGTCTTCGCCCGGGCCGGCGTGCGCGTGGGCAGGCGGACATTGATGGCCTCGTTGACCGCCGACTGCATGGAATCTTTGTCATTCGTCGGATGGTCCTTTTCCTTGGTCTGGTCCAGCGCCCGCACGGCCGCGCTCGCCGCGGTCCCCGCAGCCTCCACACTCCCGGCCTTCTCGTCTGCGTCCTTTTTCGCCGCGTCCTTGTCCTCGCCATGCTTTTTGAAGGTCTTGTCGGCCGCGGACTTGGCGCCGTTCAGGGCGCCGAAGGCAGCGGACGCGGCGCGGTGGATGGCGCCCCGCGTCTGCCGCTCGCGCTCGTAGACCAGGACCAGCACGGCATCGGCCACGTGATCGAACTCGTCCCGCGCGACACGCAGCTTTTCCTCCATCCCGGCCATGGCCTGGTCGAGCTCGCCACGGCGGCGATCGGCGAGCTGGTCGGCTCCCGCCTCCACCCGTGCCGACATTTCCTTTGCATCGACAACCAGCTCGTCGTGCAGCCGGCGGGCGGCGGCCATGGCGGCCCGGAATATCTCCAGGGCGCGTGCCGGCTCGGCTGACCCCGCCCCCGCCCCCGCCTTGGCGTCGGTCCGCCGCGGCGGCTGGAAGCGCGGCTCCGCGGGCACCTCGAAGCTGCGGTCCGTAGAAGGGGGATGCAGCCGGTCGCGGCCGATGGATACGGGACCGGTATCCGGCTGGGGCACCGCGACCGGGTGCGGACGGATGGCCTCCTTGGAGGCCAACCGCTCCAGCTTAGCCCGCGGCGCCTTCGGCCGCGCTCGGCCCTTGACCTCGCCTTCGGCGCCGGCGCCCGGTTCGGTTCCGGCGACGGCCTCCGCCGGCACCCCCGTCGCCCCGCCGGCGTCCGGTTTCGCGCCCTTCGATGCCTGTGCGTCGGGCATGCCCTCCTCACGCTTTGCCTCACCGGTCTCCTTGGCCGGCTTGAACTCCTCCTTCTTGCCTGCTCCGCGGAGGTAACGTGCGCGCGGATCATCGACTTTGGGGACAGCGGCCGCCAGCCGCATGGGGCCCTGCGTCAATTCCGGGTGCTCAGCGGGATGCTCGGCCTTGCGCGGATTTACGGGCCTGAGATAGGCCGGACGGCGGGACGCCGTAACCGGCGCGGTTACCGGCGCCGCGCTGGCCGCCACGCCGGCAGGCGCGCGCAGCGGGGCCCCATGGCTAGGCAGCGGGACCAGCATGCCGCGCGCCCCGCTCATCGCAAGAGCCCCGGGCCGGGCCGGCCGAGCTTGCGGTACTCCTCCTCCACCGCCGGCGCCAGGTCGGCCCAGGCGATGGGCCGCCCGGCCACCGTGGCCCGCGCCGCGGCGGCCAGCACGATGCTGCGGATGTGGCCGCCGGCCAAGTCCACGGTGACCGCGAGCCGGTCCAGCTCAGCCTCGCTCAGGCGATGGCGGGCGCCCAGGTGGGCGGTCCAGAGGTCGCGGCGGGCCGGGCCTTCCGGCATGGGAAAGTCGAGGATCGCGTCCAGCCGCCGGGTGAAGGCCGGGTCGAAGCGCTCCCGGCTGTTGCTGGCCAGGACCGCGATGCCGTCGAAGTCCTCGATGCGTTGCAGGAGATAGTTGGTCTGGGCGTTGGCGTAGCGGTCGTGGGAATCGCTGACCTCGGTGCGCGCCCCGAACAGCGCGTCGGCCTCGTCGAAGAAAAGGAGTACGTCGGCATGTTCCGCCGCGCCCAGGATGGCGGAAAGGTTTTTCTCGGTCTCGCCGATATATTTGCTGGTGAGCGCGGCCAGATCCACCCGGTACAGGGGCAGCCCCAGCTTCGTCGCCAGCCAGTGGGCCGCCAGGGTCTTGCCGGTGCCGGATTCGCCCACGAACAGCGCCCGGACGCCGGGCCGGTAGCGGGCACCGACGGCGGGGCCGAGGCCCTCGGCCAGGGTGCAGCGCACCCGCGCGCGATCCAGCAGGCGGTCGAGCGCATCGCGCAAGGCGGGGGGCAGCACCAGGGCCTCGTCGTCCACGGCCGACCCGCTGCGGCGGGCCAGGGCATCGAGGCTGCCGGCACCGGCGGAGATGGCCAGGATGATATCGGACCAGGCCGGATCCCGGGCCTCCCTGCGGGCGGCGTTCAACTTGGCGCGGGCCGCGACCTCGGCGATGCGGCCCGCCCCTTGCCGGAAACCTTCCGCCGCCCGCCGGGCGAGAGCCGGCTCGACCTCCGCAGCCAGCCACAATTCCGTCCGTTCCAGGGTGGCCGGAACCGGCAGGGTCCAGTCGTCGGGACTGCTGTCGGCTTCGATGGTGCCGTCGATGCCGGTAACCACGATCCAAGGGCCCGTATAGGGGTCGAGGCGCGGCAGCGCCCAGCGCTGACCGGGCCCCAGGCCCGGCATGAACACCGGCAGACTCCGGCTGGCCATGAGCCAGGGGGCCAGACCGGCCGGCGGCTCTCCGGCGACGTGGGCGAGACCCAGGCCGAGGCTTCCGGCCACCACGGAGGCGGCGGCCAGTGCATCGGCGCAGTCGGCGGAGCGCAGCACCAGCCCGGCGCGGGCGCGCCCGACCATGGCCCCGGCGCGGCCCTCGGCCTCGCACAGCATGGACGCCGGCAAGGGTATCTGCCGCGGTTCCAGGGGCCTGACCGTGTCGTAGGCGACTGCCCGCCCGCTCAGGGCGGCCAGCATCGGCAGCGGCAGGATCAGGCTGCGCTCCGGCAGCGCCGCGGCTTCCTCGCCCAGGCGCAGGAGTCCGGCACCGACCGCCGCGCCGGCGGCGATGCCGGCGACGCTGGCCCCCAGCGGCGCCAAAGCGCGAGCGGCGAGGCCCAGCAGCGGGCGGGAGCCGCCCAAGGGGGCCTGCGCCTCGGCCAGAGCCCGAGCATGCTCGGCGTCGCGGTCGGCCGCAAGGCAGAGGGCGACCGCCATCAGCTCGGCATCGCCGAGGCCCAGCGCATCGGCCAGATCGACCAGGCGGCGGTCCTCCTCGGCAGGCGCCCGGCGCAGCGCGGCGACGCAGGGGGGTAGCAGGTCGGCGCTCCAGGCTTCGGCGGGCCCGGCATCGGGCAGCACGGCAGCCACCGCCGCCATGGCCAGCATCTCGAGGTCGGCCACGGCTGCGGCGTCCTCCCGCGGCGCCTTTCGCCCCGCGCTGGAAAACGACCGCTCGCCCGCTGCCGCTCTCATGGGTCCACTACCGGTTGGTCGCGGTAGTGGTAGCAGAGCGCCAGGCCGAGCCACGGCACCCAGCCGGGATCCACATCCAGAGCATGCCGGCGCAGCCGGACCTCGGCGGCCGCGACGCGGAAACGCACCGAAATGCGCTCCGGCGTCGCCGAGATCCAGCCCTTGCGGCGGACGACCTCCGAGAGACGGATGCGCGCCGTGCGCCTGAGCCACCGGTCCAGACCGATGCGCCAGGCGGTGAGGGAAGTCTGCCAGACTGCCATCGGCTCGATCTGCAGCGTCGCAAAGAGGGGATCGCCGGCTTCGATGCGCATGCGCTCGGCGATGGCGTAGAACAGAGCCCGTCCGAAACCGTCCACCACCAGGTTCGGCCGCCTCTCCAGCCAGTCCGGCAGGCCCATCAGGACCAGCGGGCGCACCAGCAGGAACACCCCCGCGCCTAGGCTTATCTCCTCACTGACGGCTTCCTTCGGGAAATCCGCGGATGCCGCGGCGACCGGGGGCGGCTGGATCGCGCGGGCGCGCTCCGCCACAACCGTCGCCGACCGGGGCCGTTGCGGCGCCTCTGGCGATGGTTGGGAGTCGGTGGCGGCCACCGGTCTCTGCCCTGCCGAGCGCGGCTCCCGTGGCAACCCGCCGCCGGCCGGTCCAGGGGAGAAACCCTCCGGCGGCGCGATGTCGGCAGTGCTGCCGGCCGCGGTGGCGACGGCGAGCAGTTCGGCGGTCGCCGCGGTCAGGAGGGCGGGATGGGCGGCCAGTTCCGGGGCGCGGGCCTGGAGGCGCAGCCGTGCGATCCAACGCGGCGCCGGCCCCTGCCCGCCCGCCGCGGCGATGGCGTCGAGTATGGACTTGCGGACAGCGGGATCATGGCGGGCCAGCAAGCGGTGCACGCGCGCCATCCCACCGGCGGCTGGTTGCCAAGGATGGGAACCTGGACCAGCGGGGGTTGCCACATTCAGATTCCCCGCCCCCTCCGGAACCGCAACCGGGGGCGCCACCTCGGCCAGCGCCTCGGACAACGCCGGCAGCCGTCCCGCCGCGGCAACCGTTACGAGGGCGTGTGCCAGCGCCACCGCGCGCAGTGGGTCGGCCGCAGCCTCTGCTAGGCGCCGCGGCAACCACCGGGAGAGCGGCGCCCCCCGCCAGCCGCGCACCGCCAGCCGCCAAAACCAGGCGGTGGGTATCCGGCCGGATGCCAACTCCAGGAGCAGCAGGGCCTCGGCCTCGGCGGCGGAGCGGAACCATACCGCCTCGGCGGAGGCGGCGCCGGGCGTCGCGCCATGGACGGCATGCCGGCGCAGGGCCTCCACCCGCTCGGCGGCCCGCGCGTTCCACTGGGCGGGTGTCGAGCGCAGCCCGATGCGGCCGAGATCCAGCCGGCGCAAGACCAGCAGAAGGTCGTCGGGTGCGGCGAGCCTTATGGCATCCTCAGCCCTGGTGCGGGCGGCCACGGCGTGGCCCGGCGGGGCGCGGAGCTTCAGCCGGGAGACCGCGCCCGCCATCGGTTCAGCTCAGCTTGATGTGACTCAAGTCGACGCGCACCGTCGTCGAGATCGTCGCAACCTGCTGGAAGGTCCGGGTAATGCGGGCCCGAGCGATGCCGTCGGCGAGATCCTCGATCAGCGCATGGGCGATCGGCTGATTGTCCGCGCCCCGGATCAGGGCGGTCATCCCCACCCTCGCCAACCGGACGTCCACCGCCAGATCCAGGCCGATGCCGATGCGGGCCGGCACGGGAGCGACCAGCCGGGCCGGAATGATCCGGTCGACGGGGGCATGGGCCGCCATCAGCAGGCAGACCCGGATGAGGCCGTTGATCGCCGCCTCGGCCTGAGGGATCGAGCGGTCGATGCGGCTGAACAGCCAGTCGACGAAGCCCTGTTGGCTGCGCCGCAGTTCCAGCGGCAGGCTGCCCCAATCGGGCAGACCGGCAAGCTGCGACAAGGGCGCCGGCTGGTCGAATTCCGAGAAGATCTCCGCCCACCCCAGGCGAACGATCGGCGGGACTTCGGCGAAGCTGGCGTGCAAACAGCCGGCAACCTGGCCGATGGCCTCGATTTCGCTGGCGGCGAGTCGGACCAGCGCCGGCCGGTTATGCTCGCCGGCGATCAGGTCGCTAATGCTGGCCGCCTCGGCCACGGCCCGCTGCGCCACCGAAAGGTCGACGGCGGCGATGGCAGTGAAATCCAACTGGGCGGCCAGCGCCCGGCGCTGCTCGGTGATGACCCGCTGCGAGCGGATCACGCCGTACACGGCCGACAGCACCTTCGGCGTGGTCGCTGCCAGAGCGGTCCTGACGACCAGCGGCGGAATCAGCGCGCGATGGCGCACCGACTGCAGTGCGGCGCGCGCCGCATCCAGGCGGTCGAGCAGGTCCAGCCGTGCCTTGACCGCCGGGAACCATGCAACCGGGACGTCGCGGAATAGGCCGGCGTACTCGCGCAATTCCTCGGGCACTTCCTCATGTTCGCGCAAGCAGACGGCAACCGGCGGTTCCGCCAGGGCCGCGGTGGCCGGCGCAGTCGGTACGATGCCCACATGCAGTGCCCGCCGCGGCCGCCGGAACAACAGCATCTTCGCATGCTCCGCCAGGATCGCCGCGCGCCGGGCATTCAAAGTGTCGACCCGGGCCTGTTCTTCGCCGAGGAGCGCGGCGGCCACGCCCACATCGTGGCGGGCTTCCGCGACTTCTACTTCGATGGCGCGCAGGCGGACGTCCGCGTCGGCAATAGACCTCTGCAGCGCCGTTCTGACCGAGCGGGCGTCCTCCACCAGCCGCTGGTACAGGTCTATCCGGCCTTCGACCAGCCGCATGAGCCCGATGGTATTGTCGATGGCCGCTACCGCGGCATTAAAATAAGCAGACTCGTGGTTGGTGCCGGCGGCCACCTGGTCGAGATCGTTATAATCCCGCTCCTGCGGGGACTTGCGGCGGTCCTGGATGACGTCGCCGATGGTGTTGGCCAACCGGGGTGGCGGCACCGTGCGCCCGTCCTTGACCTGAAAGCCCGGCGCCGGCAGGTCCGCCAGGGCAATACCCTTGGGCCGGACCGCAGCGGAGGGGTCGGCCAGGAGTCCCGCAATGGCGTTGATCGCCGCGAACTTGCCGGCCAGCGCCGCCTGCTGCGCCTCCGCCGCCGGCGAGGGTTTCAGGCGTTCGGCGACGCTGATGGTCCGTTCTACCGCGCCCGGCAGCCAGAGCTGGCTGTGTATGTCGCTGACGGCGAACTCGCGGCTGGCGGCGGCTACCCCGGCGAAACTCTGCGCGGTGAACAACGGCGCCGCTTGCACCGCCAGCACCGCTGGCGCCGCCTGTACCATCTGGGTGCCGGCCGCCGGCGCGGTCAGGTTGAGAAACAAGGGCTGCGCGGTCAGACTGACCAGCGGGGTCGACGGCCGCGGTGCCGGCGCAATGGGGGTCAAGGGTCGTATCGCCTCGAAGGCCACGGGCGAAATGAACACTCCCCCACCGGAAGGCGCCGGCGCGGTGCTGGGGGCCGGTGGCACGCCCGCGGGCGGCGCGCCGCCCGGAGGTTCGCCGCCGTCGCGCTGCAAGACATTCTTCAGGAAAAGCGAAAGGTCGGCGCTGGTGGCGCGCGCACCTTCGTCGCGGGTCGCGATATCGGCCAGCGCCGGAGACGTCACCAGACGGGAGGCTGCATCCGCCCCCAACATGAACTGGCGCACCCGGTAGATATCGGCGCGGGCCCGCACGAAGCCGGCGTCGACGGCGTCGTTGGTGGCCTTCAGCCGTGCCTCCACCGCGGTGATGAAACCGTCGATGCCGGCTTCGGCCAGGTCAGCGAAATCCTCGGCCAAGAAATCCTGCAGCCAACGCTCGCGAAAGGCGTCGATCGCGACGGCGATTCGTATGCCGCGACTTTCGGCGGTGGCAAACTCGCCCTCCACCGGCACGGCGACGGAGCCGGCCGGCGCCAGCGGCCACAGGGTAGTCTCCCGATTGCTGCTGTCGCGCAAGCGGGATCCGGGTGGAACATCGTCGGCGATCCAGATGGTTTCGTTGCCCTCGGCGTCGATCTTGCCGATCGGGCCCCATTCGAGGACGCCGCCCACCTGCGCCAGTTCGAGGCCATCGATGATCTTGCCGGCCAGTGTGTCCCCGGCGAGCGTCCAGCGCGCATCGGCGGGGATCTCCAGGCGCAGCCAGCGGCCCGCCTCGGGCAGATCGCCCTGGCGGCGCAGAGCGATGTTGGTGTCGCCCACCGCCGCGATCGGCAATTGGTCGGCGGAGCCCCAGAACACCCCGGCGCTGAAAATGTCCGTCTCCAGCGCCTGCGGGTCGTGGTTGAAGCGCAGGGAGAACCCCGTGAAGCCGCCGGTGGAGGCGATCCGCAGCCACACGTACAGCCGGTCCCGCGGGTTGACCGCGAGCGTACTACCGGCCTTCAACAGACTCAGCGCGCGCGGCGCGGTCCCGGCGTCCACGCGGATCACCCGCGTCGCAGTCAGAGGAGCGCGCGTCGTCGGATAGGGCAGTACCTCGTCGGGGGGGAGGTCGGCAGCCGGCCGGCTCTCGCGTTGGCCGGTGAGGGCATCCAGCAGGAGGTCGCGGCGGCGGCGCACCAGTTCCCGGCGGATGATCCAGTCGCTGCGGTCGGCGATGTAACGGTTCATCGCCCTGGCGAAGGCGGGGTCGACGGTGGCGACCTCCAGCAGGCCGGGTTCGTAGACCCATTCCGGCACCGGCACCAGCAGTTCGACGCAGTCCGGAACGTCGAGGCTGATCGGCAGGAGGGCGGCGCTGTCGTGCATCAGGACATCAAGCTGCTCCAGCGGCACCGGCGCCGCGCTCAGCGTAAAGCCGGGCGGAAAGAACTGCTGGCGGCGGGTGGCGAGATTGACCACTTCGGCGGGAAGGAAGCCGATCGGCGGCAATTGCCGGAAGGCGCCGGCCAGGGTGGCAGGTGCCAGATCGGGCAGGTCGGCGAGATGTTCGACGAACTGGTTGACGCGAGCCTGCGCCAGCAACGGCGAGCCGCCGAACGGCACCGGCGGGGTGCGCTGAGTGGGCTGCCCGCCCAGCCGAACCACCGCGGCGCGGTCGACGAAGTCGAGGGTCCAGTCGGCGTTGAAGCCGATCAGCGCCATCGGCACCCCCAGTTCTTCCCAGGGATGCAGTTCTTCCGACAGCATCAGCCGCTCGATGCCGAATACCCGATAGGCCAGCCGGTTGCGCCGGCCGGGACCGGGAGGCGGCAGAGAATAATCGGGGCCCCCGGTGACGGCACGCATCTCCGCGGGCCAGAACGCAAGAACCAGCCGGCATCCGTCGATGCGCTGCAGGTCATCGTAGGGATCGTCGCGCGGATCGCGCGAACAATGATCGCCCGGTCCCGCCAGGATCGTGGCGTTGACCGGTTCCGCCACCAGCACCGCGACGCGCGGCAGATCAGCGGCGGCCGGCGCGCCCAGCAGCGACGCGAACTCCGGCCCGATGCGGCGGGGCAATGGCGGCCGAAGGCTGCCGCGCACGCCCGGCGAAGCCGGGGCCACGTCCCCCCCAGGCGCCGGTGCTTCGGGATCGGTGCCGCCTGCCGGCGCGCCGGCGGCGATCGCATCCAGCTGATCGACCCGCGCGTAGACGGGCAGGTTGCCGAGAGCCAGCCGGCGGGGGCTGGCAATGACCACGTCCTCGCCGTTGCGGCACAACGCCAGACCCGGCAGGATCTGCAGCAGCGCCGCACCCGCCGCGGCGATCCGGGCGCCCGGCTCGAACATCACATCGAGCCCGCTGATGATGCCGGCGGTGACGCTCTGGCCACGCAGCCGCTGAATGCCGTTGCGGGCCTCCTGTTCCGCGGTCAGCGCCCGATCGGAGACGGCGCGCCCGGTGAAGGGGTTGAGCCGCCGCCGCCAGACGCCCGACACTTCCGGGCGCAGCGGCGGATCGACGGCGAGGACGTGCTCGTCTTGCAGCGGGCGTTCGATGGTGTTGGTGATGCGCACGGCAACGCTCCTTCGGATATGGGCTCACTCGGCTTCAGCGATCAGCCGCCTGAGAGTGTCGATGTCGCGGGCGATGACCGCCGCCCGCACCGCGGCGGCGAAGGCGGCCAGAGCCGAGTTCCGCACTTCGCGGGCGGCGCGGTCGAGATCCAGCGCCTGGTCGCTGTCGCCGATCCAGAGGGCGCCGGGCTGAGCCAGCGCGGCGGCGGCGAGGGCGGCGGCGAGCCTTTCCAGCCCCTCGCCGAGGCGCGGATCGCCGTAATCGCTGGCGACCGCGATGACGTCGCCCTCGCTGAGCCGTTCCGGGACGGCTCCCGCCAAGGCGCTGATCGAGCGCGCCAACGCCAGCCGCGGCATGCCCCGACGCAGGTTCTCGCCCGCTGCGACCAGACCGAGCCGATCGGTCACCGCGCCGCCGGCGCCCGTTGTAGCCAGGGCGGGCGGCCGGACCAGAATCGAAGCGGCGGGCGACACCGCGGACACGCTGACGTTGGTGGGCGGCGGGAGGACGATGGGCGGTGTGGTACCCGATCCGTCGGTGGGCGGCGGCGGGACGGCGGCCTCCAGGTCGCGGACGGCATTGGTCATGAGGCTCGGCGACGCCAGCAGCGGCGGCCCCCCCAGGAAGGACAGGATGCGCGCCTCGGCAAAGGGCGTCGCTCGATCTCGGATCGTCGCCACGCGGGCGCTAAGACCCAGCGCGGCGAGCCGGTCCGCCACCGCGCGGTCCAGTTGCTCGTCGCCGCCGCTGATCGCGACGGCGATGCCGGCGACCCGGGATTGATAGGGAACCGCTCGGCGCCGGACATACCACAGCAGCGGCGGCAGGCCCTCTTCCTCCACCGGTATGGCGGCGACGGCCTCCGCCCAGGCGGCCTGCCAGCTGCGTGTTTCCGCGTCGGCGGCTTCGGCGCGCGCCCGGGCTTCGGCATCCCGTTGCGCGCCTTCGAGGAACTTGTTGCGGCGCGCCAGCAGGGCGGCGAGCATTTGCGCCGGGGCCCGCCGGATGCCCTGGGCCGGATCGGACACCGCCCGCTGCGACAGCTGGGCGAGCGCCCGATCGAAGGCCTGGAGGCGCTGGCGGCTCACCGGAGCCAGCACCACGACGCCGGTGGCATCGAGGTCCTGCGGGTCGCCCAGCAGATCGATGGGCGGCAAGGCCAGGCTTTCCTCGACCAGGGCCGGCAGTTCGTCGGCGGGCACGAAGCTCAGATCGACATCGACCGCCGGCGGGAACCAGAGCTGCCGAAAGCCCAGCGAATCGGTCAGGATGGCAGCGGCCGGCAACTGCCCCGCCGGTGGCAGGGCGGCGAAGTATTGGGCGGCGGCGAAGGCCGGCGGCAGGCCATGGGCCGCGCGGTCGGCGAGCACATCGCGCAGGTGCCGGCGGTGCTGCACGATGAACGCCTCCGACAAGGCGCGCGGCCGGGCTCCCATGCTGACCTGCAAGGGCGTATCCGCCCCGGTTTCCCGGCGCACCATCGCGGTGTCGATCCAGCGGATGGCACCCCGTTCCATGGCGAGCATCGCCAGCGGCAGGGCGTCCTGCGGCAGTCCTTCGACTTCCCCGAGGAAAAGCCGGCGGGCGACGATCCGGCGCGCCTCGTTGAGGGTCGCGGCACCGCCGGCATCGGCGAATGGGATCAAGGTGATGGCGGTGGCTTCGATGATGTCGCCATCTTCGACCTGGCGGGCGCCGGTGATCGAGGTCGGATAGGCGGCAATCGGATTGGCGGTGAACTCCACCGCCCGCAGCGCCAGCAGGAACAGCCCGGTGCGGCGGCCGAGCGGCAGCCGCGGCGACAGCCGCAGCCCCAGCGTCGCATCGAGCCGTTCCACCTCCGGCAGATCCAGCGGCGCAATGAGCCGCCGGGTCGTCACCATGACGACGTCGCCGCTGGGGGTGACGCCGTGGCCCGCCGCAATGGCGAGCAGTTCCCCGCCCGGCGAACCGCTCAGCCCGACCTCCAGGCCGGTGACGACCCCGGTGCCGGTAGCGCGGGCCAAGTCGGCCTGCCGCTGGCGGATGTATTCCTGGTCGCGGGTCAGGTCGGCGCCGGTCAGGAACCGGCCGTCGAAATAATGGGGTCGGCGGCGTAGCCCATCCAGCACCAGGGCGGAGCTGCCGAGCAACCCCTCGATGTCGTCGCGCGAAACGATGTTGGGGTCACCGGTTCGTGCCATGCGCGCAATTTCGCTGGCCTCGGCGATGTCGATGCGGGTGCGCGCGTTACTCTGATCAATGGTCGCCATGGCGAAGTGCTCCGTTCAGGGCTGGACCAACGGAGTGGCGGAGAATGCCCGCCCCAGCCATTTGCCAGGAAGAAAGACGAAAGGCCGCAGACTGTTGTCGACCGAGACCCGCGACGTCAGGTCGAGCGTCGGCCGCGTCGCGGGAGGCGCATCCGTCGCCAGGTTAACCGGGATGGTGACCCGTGCCAGCAGCACAGCGGACGGGTCATGCCCCTCGACGTGTTCCGCCAGCGGTGCCAGAGTGCCGTCCGCCGATCCCGCGGTGCCGCCGTCCCAGGAGCCGAGGATCGCCTGCAACCGGGTCTCGGCGGTGGCGCTTCCGGCTGGCCAGAAGTTGCTCGGTGTCGGGATCGGATCCGGCCCCCCCTCGGTCCGCGGAATCAGTTCGAGATAGGCGGTCTCGGCGAGGCGGGACGGAACCACGGCATCCAGGGCATCGAAGGGGCCGGTGGCAAAGGCCGGTGTCTTGCCGCGGGCGCAGCTCATGGCCGAAAGGAAGACATCCACCACCACGCCGACCGGGACGCTCACACGGGGCGAGCGGTGGATGGCGGAACGGAGCCGCGCCGTGGTTTCGGCGGCGAACCAGCGGGCCAGGCGGATGCACTGGGAAGCCTGCAGTTCGATGAGACGGCCGTGGCGATCGATGGCCAGTCCCGGGGCAACGCTCAGCTCCAGCTCGGCGTCGTCCGCCGCCGGCGGCACGACCCGCAACCCGGCCACCGTGCCGAACCCGACCAGGTGCTTGAGCGCCGTGGCCAGGCGCCCGCGGTGGTAGGTCTGTTCGTCACGGAAGTCCTCCGCATCGAGCAGCACCCCGGTGGCATAGTTGACGCGCTCCGGCGGTGGCGCGGCTTCCAGGGGATCGTCCGGGCTGAACGGTTCGATGTTGCTCATGGTGGTGGACCTCGGTGTCAGCGTTCGGGTCGGGTGACGCGGCGCTTGCGGCCGCGCGGCTTGGCGGCATCGGCCGAGTCGGCCGGCGCCGCGGCGGCGGTCGCGCGGGCTTCGGAGCGCAAGACCGGTGCGTTCGGAACAGCTGCGCCGATCACCGGCGGCTCCGGCCGCAGCGCCTCGACGACCCGCACCACCAGTTCCGCAGGCGCACTGGCGTTGCCTTCGTCGTCGATCACCACCAGCCGAAACCGGTAAGCGCCGGGCTCCAGCCGGTTTTCGACGGCCAGCGTCGGGGCACGGCCGCGCACGGTTTGGCCTTCCACGAGAATCGGCATGATCAACTCCTGGCGACCAGGGTGAACTGGTATTCGACCACCCTGCCCGGTTCGACATCGGTGGAACGGGCACCGGACAAGAGGAAGGTCGTGCCGAACGGCACCTGAGGGTCGATCCGCGCACCGGCATCGTTGACCACGTCGAGCACCGCCGTCGGGTCGGTGGGAGCGAGCACGATCACCTCGATGAAGGTCGGTTCGGAGGGATTTCCCTGGTCGTCGACCACCACCAGACGGAATCGGTTTGGCCCCACCGGCAGCGGGTTGGTGCGGGAAACCTCGACCTTGACCAACGGATCCGCCTGAGTCACTGGAACATTCGGTTGGAATACAGCCATCGTCGTTCTCCTCTAGGAACAATTCGCTAACAAGCGCTCGGCCCGCGCTAGGTCCAGGACCAGATGTGGCGGGCGACGTGGCGGCCGCTCGCCGCGGTCGATCGAGCGGCGCTGAGCAGAAAGCTGCTGCCCGGGGCGATCTCGGCGGGGCCGTCGGCAACGGCGACCGGGCGCGGCGAGAGTGGACCGTCGGCGCGGCCGTCCAGCCGTCCCTCACCCCCGATGCGGTCGCCGCCACCGATCCGGCTGCCGCCGATGCGAACCCGGCGCGGCGGCGGCTCGGGCAGAAGGAAACTGTCGATCCCCACCAGCGAGGCGACGCCGATGATCAGCGGCTGCTTCGCCAGGTGCAGCGTGGTCTCGACGTGCGCCGGAGCCGCCTCCGCTGCGACCACCCGCAGCCGTTGCAGGTCTGCGGTGCGGGGTCCGGCGCGGACCAGGATCATCACGCGGTGGGCCAGCCGGTCGAAAAATGCGGCCACCGCGACAAGGTCGGCCGGCGATTGCGGCAGGTCGGCGGAGAACAGCGCCAGCACCTCGCGCCGTGCGGCATCGCCGAGGATCAGGGTGTCGCCGACGAAGCTGTTGCCGGATGCCGCCAGTCCCAGGGTCAGAGGATCGTCTTCGTCGGCCAGGTCGGCGCCGAGGATGGTGGCGAAGGTGCGCCGCAGCCGCCAGCCCTCGACCACGATCAGCTCGCCGCGGGACACCGCTCCGCCCACCAGCACGGCGCCGACGCCGACGTCGGGATCGGCGACGTGCAAGACCAGGGTGCGGACGATGCCGGTCGCCAGCGTCGCCAGCGCTAGCTGGCCAGGTCGGGGCGGCGGCTGATGGGGATCGGTCCGGGCACCGATCAGCACCTGTCCGCCAGTCGCCAGCTCCAGGGCGGCGTTGATCCCGCCCAAGGTGCCATGCATGCGGGCCGTCCAAGGCGCGGCGCGGATGGTCTGGCGCAGCCGGTCCGGCGTCTCTGCGGGGTCCGCATCGATGCCGATCCAGCGCGCCACCCAGGGCAGGGCCGGGTCGGGCGTTGCCACGGGATCGGTCAGCAACCAGCTCTCGGCGATCTTGGCTTCAAGCTGGGTCAGCGGTCCCTCGAACAGGCCGAGAAACCGATCGAGAAAATCGTGGGACGTGGCGGCTCCGGCCGCTACCGCGTCCGGTCCTGCCAGAGACTCGCGGTAGAAGGCGGGCAAATAGCGGTCGCGGTAGGAAAACCGGGCGCCGTGGATGCGGATCGCGGCGAGTTCGGGGGTGACCTGACTGTCACCGACCAGTTCGAGGTGCAGCCACAGCCAACGGCCTTCGATGCGCCGCACCCGGATGCCGGCCCGCTGCAGTAGCACCGTGAACAGGCCGGCGCGGCCGGGCTCGCGCGGACAGCTGAGCAGACCGGGATGGAACGGCAACTCGCAAGCTTCGTCGCACCATGCCGCACGCGGGACGTCCGCTGCACCAGCCGGCACAGTGGCGCCGACCAGATGCGGCGACCAGGCCGGCGCTCCCGCCTCGCCCGGTGCCGGCGGCGCGGCGCCCTCGTCGTCGGCGTGCACCCAGATGCGAATGCCGGCGTGGTCCGGCACCGCAGCCTCGGCATACAGTCGGTGCCAGACACAGCCCAGCTGGCCGGAATCGAAGGGACCGACGGTGACGTGCCCGGAGCGCGCGTAGGTCGCGTAGGACAGCGGGTGCAGGCGGCGGATGCCAGCGGGGGTGGTCGCATTGGCGCCGGCCACCGGATACTCGGGCAGCGCGGCGAGGCGGTTGCAGAAACCGCCGTGCCAGATGCCGATCAGTGGATGGATCTCGCCCAGCGGCAGGGCGGTCGCTGCGGCGACGATCGGGTCGACCAGCGGGTAAACGAAGGCCTGGACTGCCGGACCCGCGCCGTCGCTCGCCAACACCGCCACCCGGTCTTCGCCGATCCAGGCCAGTGCGTAGGGGAAGCGCAGACCCTGCAGCGCGAAACGGCGAACCAGCCGCTTGTCCTCCAGGGTGTACAGTTCGGCGTTCGCGCCGGCGATCCAGGCAAGCACGGCGACCCGCCCGCCGATCGAGGCGGCCAGCGCGACCGGCTCCGTTCCAACCGGCAGCTTCGCATCGCGCAACCGTCGCAGCAGCGGCGGTCTCGGGTTGGGTTCGACCGGGTGGAATCGTTCGCCGGTCTCGGCGGAAATGCCGGTCACGCGCAGCGGATAACCCTGCAGCAGGGCGAGCTGCCCGCTGATCCGGTCCAGCGCCCAGACCCCCCCGGCGGGCGCAGGCGCCAGCCGCTGGGCCCGGAAACCGGGCAGGTCGATCCGTGCCGGTGGCCAGCGATCCCTGCGATCGGCCATGATCACGCCGTCGTTGCGGGCGACGTACAGCACCTCATCGGTACCGAACGCCAGATCGGTGGGCTGCGGCAGGCCCGGCGGCACATCGGGCGGCAGCGTGATGGCTGCCGACCCCTCGCCGAAGCCCGCTGCGAGCAGGGTCGCGGCGAGGCCATCCCACCAGGCGAAACTGCCGCCCGGATCGCTGACCGGGGAGGGCTTTGCCGCCTGGGAGCGGGCGAACGCCTGATCCTCCGCCAGCTCCGGCGCGGCCTGCTGACGGACCAAACTGAGCAGGCGAGCGCCGCCCTGCCAGGACAGGTTCTGCGCCGCCGCCGCAGGCGTTCCCGCGACGCCGAAGCCCGCGGCGTCGGCGACCTGCCAGATGCGGAGGCCGTTCGGGTCCATCAGCAGCGCTCCGGAACGACCGGCACGGCAATGCCGTCGTCGGTGAGGGCCGGCGCGCCGGCGGGCAGGGTGGGCGAAGCGGTGTCGCCTTCGATGACGCTGAGCATCGCCAGTTCCGGAAGCTGCCAGCGCAGCAAGGGCAGGCGGCCACGCCCGGTGGCGTCCTCCGCCACCGGGCGCCAGCGGGTTTCCCCCGGCCGGCGGAAGAACAGGCGCAACGGCGCCACGGCACGCACCCCGGAAACCCGGCCGATCGCCGTCTCGATCATCCGGTCGTCGACCGCCCGCCCCAGCGGCCAGCCGGCGCCATCGGGCCCGCCGGGAGGCAGCGGCCAGAGATGCAGGCGGATCGCATCGGCCACCGCGGCGAGCACGGCTTCCCGCTGGTTGCTGTCGATCAGCTCGACGGCGGCCGAGACGCCCATGGGAACGTAGTCGGTGCCGATGACATAGAGCTCGGTGGCCAAGGGACGCCGTTGATCCAGCCAGTCATGGACCGTCTCCAGCATCGGCCGGTCCGGACGCGGCGCCGGTGCGGCGGTGCCCAGCCGCTGCGGGATGACCATCACCGACACCACGCCGGGCACGTCGTCGCGGCGCTGTTGCGGCTTGAAGCGCTCCAGTACCTCGACCCTGCCGATCGGAACTCCGGGGGTGCGCAGCGCCAGTTCCCGGTAATCCGCCACGGTTACCGCCCGGCCGCCGTGGCGGATGCTGGCCGGGATGCGGGCTTCGGCCGCGGCCAGGCTTTCCGCGTCCGCGCCACCGACGGTCGCAAGCGGCTGCAGGACCTTCAAGCGCGGTGCGCCGGCGGCGGCGATGGTCTTGATGCCGGCGGGCGGCAAATTGCCCGCGGCACCGCCGCCGGCGCGCAGGCTCGCCACCTGGATGGCGCGCCCGGCCGCCGGAATCATCCCCCGCACGCCGTCGCCGAAGCGCACCGTTCCCGCTTCCGGATCAAGGCTGTAGACGCGGTCGTCGCGACCCGCGGCCGCAGTATCGGGAACCTGCCGCCACAGCCGCATCCCTTCTTCCTCCTCGACCTCGATGGCCAGGCTGGAGGCCTCGACGGAGCCGCGGCCGAGGGAAAGCTCGAGATCCGATGCACCGGTGCCCTGACCGATGACCTGCCGACCCAGGGTGCGGCGCTGCTCGATCGCGACGGCGTTGATGCCGGCCCAGGACAGCCGCAGGCTGGCGAGACGGGCCGCTGGATCCGGCCGCAGGCGCAGCCAGGTGACGATGCGGGCTGCGACCAGGGGGTCGTCGATGCGCGGCGGGCGGTCGCCGACTCCTGCCTGGAACTGGCGCAGCACGTCGTTGACGGGGGCGCCCATGTCATCCTTGCCGGGCAGCAGCAGCCGGACCACGCCGGCGCGGGTCAGGCCGCCGGTGCCGTCGCTGAGCACCTCGAGCGGCAGGTGTTCGTCGCCGACGCCGGCCCCGGTGCAGATTTCCCAGAAATGGGGGATGCGGGCGCGAACGCCGATGTCCTCGAAGGCCGGGGGCATCGCCACGGCGGGCGCGACGCCGACATTGAGGACGCGGCGACGGTTTTCCGCGCCGCCACCGAGTTCCCCGCGAACCGCCTCAATCTGTGCCGGCGTGCCGGCCAGCAGCGCGAACCACAAACACCGGTCCAGACTGTCGGCCACGATGTCGCGGCCCGCCGGCTCGGCCGCTCCAGCGGGGAATACCGGCGTCGTCACGTAGCCGGCCGGCTGTCCGCCGATGCCGTAGAGGTCGCGCAGATCGGGCAGCAGGTCGCGCAGCTTGCGCGCCTCATCCTCGGTGGTGCGGCGCTTGATATAGGTCCGCCCCTCCACGGCATGGACGACGATCTCGCTGAGGGTCTCGAACGGCACCGGCTTGTCGATCGCCGTATGGATGGGCAGCGTCGCGGGTGCTACC
>VEPF01000243.1 GCA_012027055.1 Gemmatimonadota bacterium
CCCGTGAACACGCCGAACGCGAGCGCGTAGGGCACGCGCAGCAGGACCAGCCCCGCCCAGGTGAACAGCCCGAGCGCGAACATCGCCAGCAGTTGGCCCCCGCTCCAGGCGCGCAGCGTACGGCCGAGGTCCGCCAGTATGTCCCGCGCCAGCTCGCGGGGCACGGGCGTGAGCAGCTGCACGAAGCCTTCGCGGTAGAGGGAGGGCCGGAGCGCCAGGTAGATCCCCATCACCAGCACGCTGATGAAGTGGATCGTGAACTGCACCCCGTTGATCAGGTAGGGGACCGCACCGCGGAAGTAGGAGCCGATCTGGCCGATCGCCGAGCCGATGTAACTCTCACCCTCCCCGAGCTGACCGAACAGCTGGGCCAGGAAGCTGTTGCGGGCGGTGAGCTCGAGCAGCTTCTGCTCCCACAGCGCGGTCTGGGCGGGCAGGGCGTCGAGCAGCTCCTGGGTCTGCTGCAGCACCGGCGGGACCATGAGCAGGAGCAGCCCCGCCACCGCCACGCCGGTGAGCAGAAAAGCGACGCCGAGCCCCAGCGGCCGGGGAATCCCGCAGCGCCGCAGGAGCCCGTCGGTGAACGCGCTCAGGTATACCGAGAACAGGATCGCGATGAACAGCAGCAGCAGCACCTCCATGACGCTGTACAGGAACAGCAGCAGGAGGAGCGTGAAGACCGCGGCGATCAGGGCACCGTACGGCCTTCGGTTCATCGCTGGCCTATCCCTCGTCTTCGATTTCCGCTTCCCGCACCAGGCCCGCCTCCTGCGGGGTGCCCGGACCCACCTGCTTGGGGGCGGGCGCGGTGCTCGCCTGCGTCCCGCCCGGCAGGGCCGCCCGCGCGCCGGTGCTGCCGGCCGGCAGGCCCATCTTCTCCTTCAGCTGCATGAGCCGGAACTCGACCGACTCCTCGGCCGGCTTGAGCGCCGCGAACTGCTGCTCCAGCGAGTCGCCCGTCAGCGTCTCCGAGACCTCGGCCGCGGCAATGGCCCGCCGCTCCGACTCCTCGATCTTCTCCGCCATGCGGTCGAACACCTCGAACGCGGAGCGGTCGTTGAGACCCGCCATGGTCTCGTGGATCCGCTTCTGCGCCTGCGCCCGCTTCTGCTTCGCGACCAGCAGGTTCCGCTTCCGCTTGGCTTCCTCGATCTTGTCGCTCAGCTGGCGCAGCGATTCCTTCAGCCGCTCGGTCTCGTACGCCTGCTTCTGCCAGGGCTCCGCCAGCGCCACCGCCCGCTCCGCGTGCTCCTGCTGCCGGACCAGCGCCTGCTTGGCCAGGTCATCGCGGCCTTCGCGCACCGCCAGCATGGCGCGGTGCTCCCAGTCCGCCGCCAGCTTCTGCTCGTCCTCCAGCTGCGCCTTCAGCTTGCGCTCGTCGGCGATCGCCACCGCCACTTCCTGCTTGGCCTTCGCCAGCTGCTCGCGCATGTCGATGAGCACCTGGTTCAGCATCTTCTCCGGGTTCTCGGCGCGCGCGATCGCTTCGTTGATGTTCGAGCGCAGCAGCATCGACAGCTTCTGAAAGATCCCCATGGGTCCTTATCCCTCCTGCCCAACGGCGACGAGCTCCATCAGCTTCGGCGTGTGGCTCGTCGCGGCCAGCGCCAGGCTTTCGAACGAGCTGCGCAACTCGCTGAAGTCGAGGTCTTCCAGGTCCAGCGCATCCGAGAGCACGACTTCGTTGCCCTCGATGCCGTAGCTCCCGTGCACGATGTCCGCTGCGTTCAGCTCCAGCAGATGACGGTACAGCCCGGCGCAGCGCGCGTCATCGAGCCGCGGCAGCTCCATCACCTTGAGGCGCAGCAGCACCAGTGGCGGCGAGTAGCTCACCACCACCGAGGTCGCTTCGTCGCTGCGGATCACCCAGAGCCCGTCATCCAGCTCCTCGTAATCCACTCCGAGACGAAGCAGATAGTCGTCGAAATCTTCCCGTGTCACCATGTAGCGCCCCGCGAAAAAGGCCCGGTTACGTTCCTGTAAAGTACACGTTCCCTACGGTTATGCTACGGTTCCGGTTGCGCGCCCACCACCTGCCGCCGGGCGGCTGCGCGCAGGTGCGGAGCCGCCGCCGCACCGGTCGGCGCCGGGCTCAGTGCTCCGCCGCCACCAACCCCAGCATGGGCGCCAGGTAGCGGCCGGTGTGCGAGAGCGGGTCGGCCGCGACCGCCTCGGGCGTGCCCTCGGCCACGATCATGCCGCCCGCGTCGCCCCCCTCCGGCCCCAGGTCGATGATCCAGTCGGCGGTCTTCACCACCTCCAGGTTGTGCTCGATGACCACCACCGTGTTGCCCCGGTCCACCAGCCGGTGCAGCACCTCCAGCAGCATGCGCACGTCCTCGAAGTGCAGCCCGGTGGTGGGCTCGTCCAGGATGTAGAAGGTGCTGCCCGTGTCGCGCCGGGACAGCTCCGTGGCCAGCTTCACTCGCTGGGCTTCCCCGCCGCTCAGGGTGGTGGCCGACTGCCCCAGGTGGATGTAGCCGAGCCCCACATCGTGCAGCGTGCCGAGCTTCTGCTTGATGGACGGTACCGGGTCGAAGAACTCGAGCGCCTCCGCTACCGTCATGTCCAGCACATCCGCGATGCTCCGGCCCCGGTAGAAGACTTCCAGCGTCTCGCGGTTGTAGCGCCGGCCCCGGCACACGTCGCAGGGCACGTACACGTCCGGCAGGAAATGCATCTCGATCTTGATCAGCCCGTCGCCCTGGCACGCCTCGCAACGGCCGCCCTTGACGTTGAACGAAAAGCGGCCGGGCGCGTAACCGCGGATCTTCGACTCCGGCAGCTCCGCGAACAGGTTCCGGATGGGTGTGAACAGGCCCGTGTAAGTGGCCGGGTTGGAGCGCGGCGTGCGTCCGATCGGCGACTGGTCGATGTCCACCACCTTGTCGATCCGCTCCAGTCCGTCGATGCCCGCATGCAGCCCGGGGAGCAGCCGGGCGCCGTAGAAGTGGCGGGCCAGCGCCACGTACAGGATGTCGTTCACCAGCGTGCTCTTGCCCGAGCCGCTCACGCCCGTGACGCAGGTGAAGGTGCCGAGCGGGAAGGCCACGTCCAGATCGCGCAGGTTGTGCTGGCGCGCGCGCCGCACCTTCAGCGCCCGGTCGCGATCTGCCGGGCGCCGGGCTTTCGGGATCGGGATGGCGCACTCGTGCCGCAGGTAGGCCGCGGTCAGCGAGCGCGGACTGGCCAGCACTTCCGCGAGCGTGCCCTGCGCCACTACCTCGCCCCCGTGCCGGCCCGCGCCGGGACCGAGATCGATGATGTGGTCGGCCGCCAGGATCGTCTCCTGGTCGTGCTCCACCACGAGCACGGTGTTACCCAGATCGCGCAACTGGCGGAGCGTGGCGAGCAGGCGCGCGTTGTCGCGCTGGTGCAGCCCGATCGACGGCTCGTCGAGGATGTAGAGCACCCCCACCAGGCGGCTGCCGATCTGCGTCGCCAGCCGGATCCGCTGCGCTTCGCCGCCCGACAGGGTCTCCGCGCTCCGCCCCAGCGTCAGGTACTCCAGGCCGACGTTCACCAGGAACTGCAGCCGCTCCCGCACTTCCTTCAGGATCGGCCCGGCGATCTCCTGCGGCAGGTCCGGGGCGCGGGCCACTTTCCCGAAGAAGGCCAGCGCATCGGTGATGCTGAGGGCGACGACGTCGCCGATGGACCGGCCGTCCACCGTGACCGCGAGGCTCTCCGGCTTCAGGCGCGCGCCGCCGCACGTCCGGCACGGCTGCGTGGTCATGTACGCTTCCAGCTGCTCGCGCACGCTCTCGGACGACGTCTCCTCGTAGCGCCGCATCACGTTCGCCAGCACCCCTTCCCAGGGCTCCGCGTACGTGCTGCTGGTGCCGCCGGTGCGGTACGGGAACTTCACCTTGCTGCGCCCGGTGCCGTGCAGCACCCCCGCGCGGGCGGGCTCCGACAGCTCGCCCCAGGGGCGGTTCGGCTCGAAGCCGAAGTGCTGCGCCAGTCCCGGGATCACGGACTTGCGCAGGTGGCCGGTGGGCTCGCCCCAGGGCAGGATCACACCTTCCAGGATGGAGATGATGGGGTCGCCGATCACCAGGTCGGCGCTCACCTCCCGGCGCGTGCCCAGCCCGCCGCACGCCTCGCAGGCGCCATAGGGCGAGTTGAACGAGAACTGGCGCGGC
>VEPF01000303.1 GCA_012027055.1 Gemmatimonadota bacterium
ACGATGGGCATGGCTGCCGTGCTGGCCTCGGCGTTCGCACAAGGCAACCGCCGCGGTATGATCGCACTAGGTGTGGTGCTCGGGGCGCTCGGCCTCGTGATCTGGGCCTTGCTTGTCTTGTTCTGGTTGGTGGTTCCGCTCGCGTTGAGTGCCCCCGCAGCGGGTCAACCCGTCATTCGTCAGACCATCATGAGGGCGACGATCGCGGGAGGGGGGTTTGGGGTGCTGTACGTGGGCGCCGCAGTTGTTTCAATAATGAGAGCAACACGTTCGCGATCCTGAGAGGAGGAAGCATGCGGAAACTCGTACTGGTTGGCTTGACGGCGGGGCTGGTAGGTGGAGCAATGCCAGCGGCAGGGCAGTGGAACTTCGTATCCAACGGCCCTGTATGCGCAAGCCCGCTCGACATCTGTGTCGATTTCCAGCTATCCCAGGGGTCGACCTCATGGGTGCTGACCACGACCGTCACCGGATCGTACGGCGGCCTGTTCCATGTTGTCGGGCTTTATTCGCTGGACGGGGCAGTCCCCGGCACTGGCATCATCGTTACCCCTGCGGATTGGTCGACGGTCGTTCCACCAGACCAACTCAATGAGGTCAAGAATTTCGTCAAGAACAGTTCGATGGATCCACCCGAGGTTTTCGAACTCGGAGCTGCAAAGGGTACGGCGTCGTACCAGGTGACAATCTCCTTCGACCCGCCTCTCACTGCCAACGGCACCCTCGTGGCCGCCGCGCACGTTGGGAGTGTCGGCACGGCCAGCTGCTCCCTCAAGTTCGGCAGTTGGGGCGAGGTCCTTTTCCCAGATGGAGGATCAGCCGCCTGCGGATCGTCCGTGCCTGAGCCCGTTAGCTTGATCCTGTTGGGATCGGGTCTCCTCGGAGTTGGCGGCATGCGGATGCGCCGGCGCCATCGCAAGCAGTAGCGCCGGACGACAGCTACTGGAGCTTTCTCCCCGCACCCGAACGTGTAAGGGCAGCGGCGCAAGTCGCCGCTGCCCTGTTGTTGTTCCTGAGTCTCGCACGCAATCCGAGCCTGCTTCCGGCGCGCAGCCACGGTTGTACACCCCCAAGCGGCTCTGACCTGAGCCGGAAGGACCAAACGGGTAGCCTGCCGCCAGGCACCATTCGGCCCGAATTCACGCATGCGTTTGGCCGCCCTCAGTTGGCCGGACCGCTGCCCCTCGGGAAGATGTCCTTCATCGCGTCATCCAGCGCTGCACGCAGCTGGTCCGCCGTGGCACCCATGTGGAACGCCGCCACCGCAGCCGGCCGCAGCAACCCCGTGAGATTTGCGGGGTGCGCCGCCGCGTCGGGCGCAGCCTTCACCCGGTCTGCCACCCGTGTCCCGCGAACACCCTGCGTGACCACGATGTTCTCCCGCTCGAGCTCGCTGTACGCCCGCGCCACCGTCCCGGGCGCGATCCCCAGCTGATCCGCCATCTCGCGAACCGTTGGCAGCCGGTCGCCCGCGGCCAGGCGCCCGGTCGCGATCGCCTCCTGCACCTGCGCGACGATCTGCTCGTAGATGGTCCGGTCGGAATCGTCATCTAGCCGGACGAGCGGGCCCGCGGGCGCAGGACCGCCGGCGGCGGCGCTGAGCTGGCGGAAGACCTGCCCCGCGATGCCCCAGTAGTCGGTCAGCACCGATCGGACCAGCGCATCGCGGTTCATCCGCCCCGCGGCGATGGCCTCCGCGATCAGTTGCGCACTGGCCTCCGCCTGCCGCGCCGCGGCACCCGGGAATCTCGCCAGGAGCGCCGTGCGGACCGCCGCCGCATCGATCTCCCGCCGCTCCAGTTCTGCCAGCAGCAGGGGATCCTTCATGCGGAGCAGCGCCAGCAGCGAGTGCCCCGTCCCCGCCTGATCGACCGCTTCCTTCCGCCACGGCATTGGCTCCCTCCGGTTGAACCGATCCGCCGCTACGATATTTCTTTTGCCAGTCTCGTGTCAATACAAACGATACAACTGGCTGCGGCCGAGAGGGCCTGGATGGCGAGAATACCGGTAGCGCTTGCCACGCCCGTTCCCGATAATGACCGCCCATGCTCTACGACCTCCTGGTAATCGGCGGCGGCATCAACGGCGCCGGCATCGCGCGCGCCGCGGCGCTCCGCGGCCTTTCGGTCGCCCTCTTCGAGCGCGAGGACTGGGGCGCGGGCACCACCGGCCACAGCACGCGCATGATCCACGGCGGCGTGCGCTACCTGCTGTACGACGTCCCGACCACCGCGCACTCCAGCGAGGATGCCGGCCGCATCCGCCGGACCGCGCCGCACCTGACCTGGCGGATCCCGTTCCTGTGGCCGCTCTGGCCGGGGAACCCGTTCATGCCCGAGCTGATGGACGCGTTCCTGGGCGCGTACGACACGCACGCCGCGCACAAGGGCGGCATCCGCCACAGCCGCCTCACCGCCGCCGAAGCCCGCCTGCTCGAGCCCGGCCTCGCGCCGGATCTGGCCGGCGCGCTCACGCTCGACGAGTGGGGCTGCGACGTCTTCCGCCTGGCGGCGGCGAATGCGCTCGACGCGCACGAGCACGGCGCCCACATCCACGCGCACACCGAGGTGATCGAACTGCTGCGGACCGGCAGCGGCCGCGCGATCCGCGGCGCGCGCGTGCGCGACCTGCTCGATGGCCGCGAGTGGGACGTGGAAGCGCGTCTGACTGTGAACGCGGGCGGGCCGTGGGCGGACCGCGTCGCTTCGATGGCGGACGTGCAGGTGGCGATGCGCCCCGGCAAGGGCGTGCACGTCACGTTCGAGCGGCGCATCGGCAACTACGGCATGATCCTCGAGGGCAAGGACGGCCGCACCATGTTCCTGGTGCCGCACGGCGCGGAGACCATCGTCGGCACCACCGATGACGACTACTACGGCGATCCCGCGCACGTGGACCTGGAGATCACCAGCGACGAGGTGGCCTACGTGATCGAGGCGACCGCGCGCGTCATCCCGCAGGCGCGCCGCTGGCGCCCGCTGCGCGCCTGGGCGGGCGTGCGCAACACGCTCTTCGAGTGGGGCGTAGAAGCGGACGATCTCTCCCGCCGGCACGAGATCCTGGACCACGAGGCGCGCGACGGCGTGAGCGGTTTGAGCTCGATCCTGGGCGGCATGCTGGCCGCCTTCCGGCAGCTGGCGGAGGAGGCGTTGGATGTCGCGCTCCGGATGCTCGGCAAACCACGCGTCGCCTGCAGCACGGGCAGGGAGCCGCTGCCGGGGGCCGAGCCCGAGCCCGACTTCATCCAGCTCGCGGAAACCATCCCGCTCCCGCCCGCGTCCCTCGAGCGGATCTGGCGACGTCTCGGTTCCCGCCTGCGCGACGCCCTGCACACCACCGACCCCGACGATCTCGCCCCCGTGTGCCGCTCCGAGGCAGACACCGCGGCGGAGATCCGCTACGCGGTGCAGGCGGCGGGCTGCCGCACGCTCGATGACCTGCAGCGGCACGCGCACGTGGCGGCGGGATCGTGCGATGGCAGCGACTGCCTGGCGCCCGCCGCACTGCTCATGAGCGAGCTGCTGGGCTGGACTCCCGAGCACACCCGGCAGGAGCTCGAACGCGCGCTGGACCGTCTCTGGATCACGCGCCGGCCGGCCCTGCAGGGCGCGACCATCGCACAGGAAGAGCTGCTGCGCGGTCTATTCGGCTAGCGCGCGGGGCCGCGCGGCGGGAAGCCGCCGAGCAGCGGGACCGGGTCTTCCGCGCGCCTGCCGCGCCACACCTCCAGGTGCAGGTGCGCGCCGCTCGCGTCTCCCGTGCGCCCCACTGCCCCGATCACCTCGCCATTGGCCACGCGCGCGCCGCGCGTCACGGCGATCCGGCTGAGGTGTCCGTACACGCTGATGACGCCGCCGCCATGCTGGATGTAGACGACGTTTCCGTATCCGCCCTGCACGCCCGCGAACGTCACCGTGCCGCCCCGGAGCGCCCGCACCGGCGTCCCCTCGGGTGCGGCAATGTCCACACCCTCATGCAGGTCCGGCCGCCAGCCGCGCAGGCGCAGGCCGAACGGCGAGGTGAGTACGCCCGCGACCGGCCAGCGCGGCAGGGCACAGCCCCACGCACCGGACACCAGGAGCAGCGCGAGCATCCGGCGGCTGAAGCGGGTGGTCAGGACAGGAAGTCGTCGCATG
>VEPF01000140.1:0-4771 GCA_012027055.1 Gemmatimonadota bacterium
CCGTGGAACCGCGCGGAGGGGAGGTACCGCCAGGGCCGGGGCCTGCGACGCCGGCAGGGAGGGCGCGTTAGCGCGCGGCGGCCGGTGGGCGGGACGGGGGCCGGCCCCTAGCTTGTGGCGATACCCCTGGCAGTAACTGATGAGATTCGCGCTGTATGGAGGCGCCGGCCCCGGACACCACCAGACCAGGAGTCCTGCCCCGTGAGCCACGCACGTATCCGCCCGCTCCCGTTCCTGCCGCTGGTCGCAGCGCTCGCCGCGCTGCCGCCCGGGCTCGCGACCGCCCAGCAGCAGCCGCCGCCGGCCGGCGGGTCGCAACGCTCGCTCGACCCGAACGCGCCCGGCGTGGCCGTGCTGCTGGTGGACACGGACCGGCGCATGGGCAGCATCGATGTCAACGTCTACGGCCATTTCCTCGAGCACATCAACCACTCGGTGGTGGATGGGCTCTACGCGGAGCAGGTGCAGGGACAGGGGTTCGAGGGGACGGACTTCGAGACCTTCTGGCAGCCGTTCGGTCCCGTCGGCGGGGCCGCGGTCGCGGACGTGCGCTTCCAGACCGGCACGAAGAGCGTACGGCTGCAGGCCGGGCCGGAGCCGGCGGGCACTGGCAATTCTGGGCGCGCCGCCGCCGGGCGGCCGCGCTCGGACGCGAATCCGCAAACGCGCCCGGCCGGGATCCGGCAGGGCCGCATCTACCTGGAGGCCGGCCGCACCTATGACGGCTATGTCTGGCTCAAGCCCGAGAGCGGCGCGCCCCGGGTCACGTTCCGGGTGGTCGGTTCGGACGCGAAGCAGGTGGCGGAGACGTCGCTGCGCACCTCCGGCAGTAACTGGCAGAAGGCGACGTTCTCGTTCCGAGCCGCCCGCACCGATACCACCGCGTCCATCGAGCTCGCCGCGCACGGCAGCGGCGAGGTGCTGGTGGACTTCCTCTCGCTGATGCGCGCCGACGTGCGCGCGAACGGCATGCTGCGTCCCGACCTGGTAGAGGCGCTGCGCGCGCTCAAGCCGCCGTTCATCCGCTGGCCGGGCGGCTCCTACGCATCGATCTACCTGTGGCGCGACGCGATCGGCCCGCAGGTCAAGCGCACGTATCACCCGAACACCATCTGGGGCGGCTACTCGGACTACTACGGCTTCGGCACGGACGAGTTCATGGAGCTGGCGCGGCAGCTGGGCACGGACCCGATGGTCGTGCTCAATGCGACGACCACCAACCCGGACTCCGTGCAGTACGCCATGGACTGGGTGCACTACCTGCTCGACCCGCCGACCACGGAATGGGGTAAGCTGCGCGCGGCGAACGGGCACCCCGAGCCGTACCGCGTGCCCTACATCCAGATCGACAACGAGCCCATGAACCATGGGCACACGCCGGCGCAGTACGCGGAGATCGTGCGGGCGTACGGGAGCCAGTTGAGGCAGATCGCGCCCGCGGTGAAGATCGTCGCCTGCGGCCAGAAGCGCTCCAACGACATGCAGTGGAGCCAGCAGGTGATCGACCTGGCGGGCGACTACTTCGACATCCTGGGCGTGCACAACTACGAGTATGAGAACGACCTGTATGCCACCGGCGTGCAGCGCATCAGCGACTACCTGGTGAAGCTGCGCGACTACATCCGCGGCTCCGCGCACCCGGACACGAAGATCGCGGTGCTGGAGTGGAACCTCTCGCGCACCTACGACTGGCGCGAGGGACTGCACGCGGCCGGCAGCCTGATCGCGTACGAGCAGCTCGGCCCCGAGCTGAACATGACCGCGCCCGCGCTGCTGCTCCGCAACACCACGGACGATCCCACTTGGAGCTCGCTCCTGTATCACGACCACGTCGGCTGGTTCCCGGGCGGCGCGTACGTGGTGGAGAAGCTGTTCCGGGACCACTACGCCGAGCACTGGCTGGCCTCGGCCCGCGGCACGTTCATGGACCTGCAGAACCGCGCGCTGTTCTTCGACCAGGTCTCGACCCTGAAGCCGGAGGACTGGAAGCCGAACAGCGTGGAAGCCATCGCCACGGCTTCCGCCGATGGCAAGCGGATCGTGCTGAAGGCCGTGAACTACGAGGGGAAGCCCAGTGTGCTGCTGGCGCGGCTGGCCGGCTCGAAAGTACCGGCGGACGCGGCGGTCACGGTGTGGACGATCAGCGCGGGGCCGGAAGAGAAGGCGTCGCTCGCGGAGCCGGACCGGATCCGGCCGGTACCGACCACGCTGCCGTTCGGGCGGGACCTGACGGTGGCGTTGCCGGCGTACTCGGTGGTGGTGGTAGCGCTCGCGGCCTGGCCTGCCGGGCTACGCTACTTGGAGGCGAAGCGCGGCAGCTTCCAGGGTTCGGCCAGCAGCTTGTACGCCTCGAACGGCATCTGCGTGATCAGGGGGTGCACGCCCGGCTGGATCCAGTCGACCATTTCCTTCAGCGCGGCCTCGTCCAACCCGATGCCGCCGATGGTCGTGCCATCGGGCCCCGTCCAGACCTGGAGGAAGGTGCAGGAGCCGCGCCCCTTCACGGCGGTCGGGTTGTAGTCGACGATCACCCCCAGCTTGTACTGCGGAACTTCGTCCAGCTTCTCGGACGACTGCCATTCCGCATCCTCGACCGCCGCCCTGTCGACCACGTTGTTGTAGTACTTCGAGGCGGTGTCGTTCACGCACTCGATGCCCGGCTTGAGCTGGACGTAGGGGAGACGGACCAGCGGCATGCTGTCGTGCACCGCCAGACCGAAGGCGGTACTCACGGTGAAGATGCCCGCCGGCGTGCGGTTGTCACCTTCCTGCTTGAGCGGGCCGGCAGTCGAGCCCGGCGTGGCCAGGGCGTCGAAGCCGGTGCCCCAGGCCATGCCCGCCTTGCCGACGACCACCGGGACCGGATCGCCCACCGGCATCCACGCGGTCTCGACCAGCTCGCGCTTGAAGCGGCGCAGCTCGCCGGTCGTCGCAGCCCAGTCGGGCGTGGTGACCACGATCAGCTGGAGCGCATCGTTGAGCAGGACGGGTGCCGCCATGGCCGGCGGCTCGGGCTTCTTGGCGCAGGCGAACAGGATGGCGAAGCCGAGCAGGCTCAGACAGGCGGTTAGTCGCGGTTTCATGGAATGGCGCATGGCTTCTCTCCGGGAACCGGGGCTGGTCGAGCGTATGCCAAATTATGCACAGCCGCGCCGGAAGGTGAGGGGGGCGAATGCGCGCAGGGGCGCTCAGTACCGCCCGCGCCCGCCGGCGGCCGGCCCGGACCGGCGCTCGTCCCGGCCGCCGCCGGCAGCGCGTCAGGGACCGGTCCCCATGCTCCGCTGGATGACGCGGTCCATCCCCAGCCCCTCCTCGACCGGTCCCTGCGTGAAGGTCAGCAGGAAACCGTCCGGATCGCGGATGCTGAAGTCGCGGGCGTTCCAGGGCTGGTTCCGGGGCTCCGTCTCCAGGTGTGCGCCGTGGGCGCGGGCACGCTCGGCCACGTCGTCCACCCGGCCTTCGAAGACCGCGAACGACAGGTTGATGCCCACGCCTCTGGGCCGGTCGTCCGGCGGGCCCATGGGCCTCCGCAGGAGCAGGTCGCCATACCTGGTCCAGCGCAGGTGCACCAGCACGGGACCGCCGCCCGGGCCCGGGATCGTGAAGATGTGCCGGAACCCCAGTACCTCCTGGTACCAGCGGGCGGAGGCCTCGATGTCCCGCACGGTGAGCGTGGGGAACGCGGGCATCGGGTAGAACTCGGGCGCGGGCAGCGGTTCGGGCACGGTATGCCTCCGGGTCAGGGCTTCTCCTGCGCGCTTACGCGCGCGGCCACGGGCAGCACGAGCAGGACCAGCGCGGCGGCGCGCCTCACCCCGCCAGCAGCAGGCTGCAGCACGTCAGCCCGGCCTCCGCCTTGGCCAGCTCGCTCACATCCAGCTCCTGCACCCGCAGGCCGCGCTGCTCCAGCCGCTCCCGCGTCCGCGGATACGCCGCCGCGCACAGCACGCCCTCGCCGTGCCACAGCACGTTCGCCGCCCACGGCTCCTCCGGGTGCACTTCGATCCGCTCGAAGCGGGCGAAGACGCCGGCATCGATCCAGGCCGGGTTGAGCAGCACCGCGCCCTCCGCCACCGCGGTCACGGCGCTCTTCAGGTGCAGGCAGCCCGCCAGGTCCACCGCCTCGACCGTGTAGCCGAAACGCGCTCCGAGCGCCCGCACCTGGCCGATGCCCTCGTCGTTCGTACGCCCCGACCGGCCGATGAAGATGCGGGAGCCGAGGCGCAGGACATCGCCGCCCTCGAGCGTGCCGGGAGCCTCGATGAAGGCCAGCGGCCGCTGCTCGCCCAGGACCGCCGCTACCGATGCGACCTCCGCGCGCCGGGACGCCACGCCGGGCCGCGCCATGATCGCCAGCTCCGGCAGGACGACCGCCGTGTCCTCCACGAAAACCGAGTCGGGTAGCTCGGGCTCGGGCGGCAGCCGCCGGATGGCACAGCCGAGCGCGGCCAGGGCCTGCTCGTAGCGGCGGTGCTGCTCGTCCGCGAGTTGCAGATCGATGGGCTGGCGCGCGAGATGCGTGAGCTCGCAACGAGTGATGCTCGGGGGGACCGCTCGGGTCAGTGCGCTGATCATGGGTGCCGTGGAGACGTCGCGCCGATCCCCGCCCCCACCGCCGGGGGCGGGGACCGGCTGCGGTCAGATGTACCGGAACAGCGGCGGGAAGACAACCACGACCAGCGCCGCCCACACGGCGTAGACCGGCAGGTAGGCGGTCTGCCAGCGCTCGAGCGCCGAGAACGAGCCCCGCCCGCGCAGGAACCGCACGTAG
>VEPF01000140.1:4781-21333 GCA_012027055.1 Gemmatimonadota bacterium
CGCACGTAGAGCACGGCCGACGAGGCCAGGGTCACCAGCAGGACCAGGTTCTCGCCCAGCGCCGCCACGCGGTTCGGCGTGAAGCCGAACTCGGTGATGCGCGCGGCGATCGCTCCCAGCGCCACTGCGTCGGCCAGCAAGGCGCTGACCAGCAGCACCACCTGCAGCCCATCGAAAAGACCCGGCGGCGAACGCGGATCGCGGGCCGACACGGAATACAGCAGCAGGCCCAGCACCACCGCCAGCAGCAGGTCGAAGGCGATCAGCACGTTCCGCTCGATGGCGATGCCCCGGCCGGTCAGCAGCAGCGTCCCCAGGAACGTCACCAGCAGCGCCGCGAACAGCGGCGTGAACAGTCGCGTCAGCACCGGCGCCATGTTCTCGATCACGCTCTGCTTCGCTTCCACCAGCCAGGAGGCGATCACCACCGCGCCCGCCGCCCCGCACGGCAGCAGCCACGCCTGCAGGAACGGCTCGGCGTCGATCCCGATGGCCTCGAAGATCATCATCATGAAGGCCGTGAACACCCCGCCGCCGAGCGCGATCAGCACGTAGTAGATGAAGAGCTCCCCCGAGAACCGGATGAAATCCATCCGCCCTTCGACCTGGCTCCAGCGGCCGCCCGCGTACGCGATGCCCACCACCAGCCAGAGCGCGATCGGCAGGTGCAGCGCCGTGAGCGCCTCGGTGTCGCTCTGCGCCGCGAAGGGGTAGACGTTCGCGATCACTACCGCCGCCAGGAACGCGCCGCCTAGCCAGGGCAGCAGCTTCCGATCGAGGCGTCGCTTCCAGACGAAGTAGCCGGTCAGCACCGGCAGCACGAAGAGACTCAGATTGCGCGCGTAGAAGCCCGCGTTCTGGTCCAGCGCCTTCCCGAACAGCGCCGGCAGCTTGATCAGTACCGCCGCCACCACCGCCAGGCAGATGACCACGATGGTGTCCACCGGTCCCGATGCCCCCGCTTCCTCGGCTTCCGAGGACACCACCACCAGCTGCTTCCACAACCGCTCCGAATGCTCACGCGCGAACTCCCGGGAAAGCGCGTCCAGGTCACCCATCCGCTTCACCGCCACCAGGAACGCTTCATCGGGGGCGAGCCCCCCGTCCATCAGGACGCGTACCTGCTCGCGCAGATGATCCTCCAGCTCGGCGACATCCACGGAGTGAATCGCCTGCCGCCGGCGGAGATAGCTCCGCCACAGGTCGATCTGCTCCTCGAGCGATACCGCGTTGACCGGGACCGGCATGACTCAGACTCCCTCTGGAAGTGGCACGGTCGACATCAGCCGGCCGGCCGGGATTGATGCGCGGAGCGCCGACCAGATGCCCCGCAACGTCGCGTCCACCGCCTGCCACTGCTCGCGCTCCTCCGCCAGCTGCGACCGGCCCCGGGACGTGATCCGGTAATACTTCCGGCGACGACCGCTCTCCGCGGCCTCCCACCTCGCCTCCACGTGGCCGAGCCGCTCCAGCCGGTGCAGCACGGGGTAGAGCATCCCGTCCGTCCACTCCATGTGCCCCCCGGACAACTCCCGCACGCGCTTGATGATGGCGTAGCCGTAGCTGTCCCGTTCGGCCAGGATCGCCAGCACGATCGGCGTCGAGGAAGCGGCTATCAGGTCCTTGTTGATCTCCATGGTTCCACGCCTCGCGCGGGGCACCGGCCGGCCTGGTCCAGCTTACATAGAACCTATATACATTGTAGTTCTATGTATGTCAACCGCCACCCCAAAACGACGAGCGGACCGGCAGTCTCACCGCCGGTCCGCTCGGATAATGCTTGCGCCCCGGTGGGGCGCGAACGCTCAGGCCTCCGCCCCGATCCTGGTGCCGCGGGTCTCGGGGAGCAGCCACACCCAGGCGCCCGTGAACAGCGCGAAGAAGGCGGCCAGGGAGATGCCGCCGCCCAGCCCGTAAACCAGCGCGACCTGGGTGATGACCAGGGGCGTGAGGAACTGGATGCCGCGTGCCAGGTTGAACGCGGTGCCCATGGCCGTGGAGCGCACCTTGGTCGGGAAGATCTCCGCGAAGATCGGTCCGTAGCCGGAGAAGTTGCCGGTGCCGAACCCGACCAGGAACATGAACACCAGGGTCAGGGCCGGCCACACGGCGATGGTGCTCCAGAACCAGGTGATGGCGAGCAGGCCGACCGCCCACACCAGTGAGAAGCCGGTGTACGCGATCCGCCGGCCGATCCAGTCGGCGACCACGCCGAAGGTCAGGTATCCGAGCAGCCCGCCCGCCTGGGTCACCAGCATCCAGATGCCGGCCCGGGCCATCGAGAAGCCGAGCTGGTCGTACAGGTAGCGCGGCATCCAGGTGTAGGTGAACCAGTAGGCCGACATGTCGGTGATGGCCAGCACGAGGCCGAGCAGGAAGACCCGGCGCAGCGCGGGCAGGGCGACCAGGTCGCGCAGGTACCCGGTCTCGGTCCGCTGCCGGCGTTGGCGCCGCTCCAGCCAGACGTCGGACTCGGGCATGTGCCTCCGGATGATCAGCACCAGCAGTGCGGGCAGCACCGAGATGAAGAAGCAGCCGCGCCACCCCCACTCCGCGCCGAAGCGCTCGACCAGCGCGGGCTCCACGAAGCCGCCCACGATCGCCGCCAGCGCTATGCCCAGCGGTGCCCCGGTCTGCATCACGGCCGCGAAACGCGCCCGCATCCGGGCCGGGAACGTCTCGCCGACCAGGGTCTGGCCCGTGGCCCATTCGCCGCCCACGCCGAGGCCGGTCACGACCCGGAACACCAGCAGCCAGATGGCGCCCTGCGCGAAGCCGCACAGGAACGTGCCCACCGAGTAGACCAGGATGGTCCACGAGAGGACGGTCCTGCGCCCGAACCGGTCCGCCAGGTTGCCGAACATGATGCCGCCGACCGCCGTGGCGGCCAGCGACGCGCCCAGCAGCAGCGACAGCGCGCCTGCATCGAGCCCGAGCGACTTCTGGATCGGGACGAGCAGGAACGAGAACAGCATCAGGTCGTAGAAGTCGAAGAGCCAGCCGGCCCACGACATGCCGAGTATGACGAAGTGCTTCGCGGTGGGCCGGTCGCACTCGTTGAGCAGGGGCTTGCCGGCGTCGGCGGCCATGAGTGCCTCCTCAGGGGGGTGTTGCCAGCCTACGCTCGCGTCCCGCCGGTGCGCAACGACGCCGCGTGGCCCTTCCTGCCCACCACCGGCGACGTCCCCGACCCCGCCGCCGCGGCACGCTCCGCACGCGGTCGGAGGACGCGTTCAGCGGGGGTGCCTCGCCGGGCCGGGAATGAACATCGGCGTGCGCGCCCGGTAGGACCGGTAGGCGTCCCCGAAGCGCAGCTCGAGCTCGCGCTCCTCGAAGATCTTCACCATCAGCAGCCAGGCCGGTGCGGCGAGCAGCACCACCCAGGCCACGAACAGCGCCGACCGGATCCGGAGCCCGAATGCTGCCAGGAAGGCGAAGGTGGCGAGGCCCATGGGGTTGCGGGTCCAGCGGTAGAGCCAGTCGGTGGCCAGGCGGCGGCTGAGCGCGATTGACCACGGTGCGCCCAGGCCCCGCACCGCCAGGTTAAGCACGCACAGCACGCCCGCCGCGCCCGTGATCCACATCAGGGCCCCGCCGATGCCGGGCGCCAGCGGCAAGGTCCAGCCGCGCCAGTTCGCGCCGGTTTTGAGCGCCTCGATGATGGCCGCGCCCAGCAGGATCATCACGATCCAGTGGACGAAGAACGTCGCCGCGCGGATGCGCCGCGGCGTCGGCTTCCGGTCGAGCCAGCGGCGCCCGGCCAGGGACACGGGCACCATCGCCAGGGTCCCGCCCGCGATGATGACCGCGCTGATGGGTGCGCCGAAACGCTGGTCCAGCAGCCCGGACCAGATCGCGAGCGTGATCGCGAACGATCCGAGGTGCAGGGCCAGCGTGCCGAAGTGAGTCAGCCAGCGCGTCGTCGCCGTCGGTGGTGGGGCTGTTGCGCTCATCGCTGCCCCACCTTCCGCCGCTGGAAATCGACCGCGCCGGACACGCGCATCAGCCAGTCCCCCAGCGCCGGCGAGAGCTCGTTCGCGGTGAAGACGTAGCGCAGCGGGCGGGAGTTGACGATCGCCTCGAGCCGTTCCTTCTCGATCGCGTCGACCACCGCCTCGGCCACCTGGGCCGGGGAGCACGAGCCCACCAGCCAGGGCGCCCTGACGCCGAACTTCGCGAACATCCCCACGTCCCGGACGTAACCCGGGAAGATCGTGGAGCACCGGATGCCCGTGTCGCGCAGCTCCAGGCGCAGCGCGCGGGTCCACTCGGCCAGGCCCGCCTTGGTGCCGGAGTAGATCGCGGCATACGGCGCCCCGCTCTTGGCTGCGATCGATGCGATGTTGACGATGTGCCCCGCGTGCCTCCCGAGCATCTCCGCCAGGACCAGCTGCGTCAGGGACATGGGCGCGATCAGGTTCACCTCGATGTGCTCGCGGATCACGTCCCAGGACAGCTCCGGGAAGGCTCCCTCCGTTTCGAGGCCGGCGTTGTTGACCAGAACGTCGATCGCCCCGAGCTCCGCCCGGACCGAGGCGACGAGCCGCACCCGCTGCTCCTGCTCTCTCAGGTCCACCGGCACGACCAGTGTCCTGGTGCCGAACTGCTGCTGCAGCCGCGCCGCGACCGCGCGCAGTCGGTCTTCGTCACGCGCGGCCAGGGCGATGCTCGCGCCGCGCCTGGCCATGGCCTCCGCCAGGACCGGCCCGATCCCGCGGGAGCCACCAGTCAGCAGTACGACTTTCCCCTCGAGTGCCGCCATCACTCACTCCTTTCGGCTGCGCGGCCGGCCCGTCGGGTTCGGTGGGCCTTCAGCGGGCGCGTTCGCCTCGCTCGCGCGGGAGCGCGGCACGGATGCGCGGAACGAACCGCGGGACCCGCTCCATGTATTCGCGATAGCCGGCCAGGCGCTGGCCGAGGTCGAGTTCCTCCAGGCGCGCCTGGAGCAGGCACCAGCCCGCCCCCAGGGCACACGCCAGCACCGTGGCCCGGTGCGGGCGGAGCAGCACGATCCCCGCGAACTGCAGCAGCACCCCGGCATAGATCGGGTGCCGCAGGTGCGCGTAGATCCCGTGCTGCACCAGGCTGTCCCGCACGCTGGGCAGCGCCGCTTTGCGACGGATGGCGAGTAGCGCCAGCACCTGGCGCAGCGAGCCCGCCCCCAGCAGCAGCCACGCGGCAGCCGCCGAGAGGATGCCGACTCGCATGAGCGAGGGCAACGGCAGGCGGCCCGCGCGCGCCCGGCCGAGTACCCACACCGGGATGCCGGCCACGTTTCGCAGGAACCCCGTCAGCAGCTGTCCCTGCCGGTCGCCGAACCAGTGCGCGTACCGGGTCGTGAACGCGCTGGCGGCGTTGCAGGCGAATCCGAGCAGCAGCAGCAGGAAGGCGGTGGTCATGGCGCCGGCCGTTCGACGGCGCTGAGCCGGAAATACACACCCTCGGCCACCGGTCGCAGCGCGACGGAGCGCAGCCGGGCCGCGTCGCTCACGCCGGTGCCCGCTGAGCCTGCCCCCGACGGGGCAGGAGCCCGGCCGAACGCATCGCCTCGCAGTTGGTCCAGCACGAGCACGGCGGCGTACGCGTCGCGGGCGGCGAGGGCTGGCTCGGCCCGGGTGGAGAAGTGCCCCTCCATGGTCCACGCCACCCACCAGCGGAGCATGGGCCGCGTGATGACCAGCACTCGTCCCGGCGGCAGGATCGATCGGAAATCCACGAGCTCCTGGTACGCTGCCGGCACCAGGGCGGTCAGGCGCAGCGTCTTCACCGCCAGAGCTCCGTGCAGCAGCACTGCCAGCGTGAGCGGAGCGAGGATCGCGGCCGCCCGCGCCTCGCGACTCACCAGGTATACCGCCGGAATCATCCCGGGCACATACGCGAGCAGCGCGAGACGCTGTAGCACGTCGGGGCCCAGGAGCGGCGATGAGAGGGCGAGCGTCACGATCGTGGCCGCGATCAGCAGAACCCGCGTGGGCGCGTCCATGCCGGCACGGCAGCGCCAGACGGTGATCGCGCCCAACACGCCCAGCCCGTTGCCGAGCCAGACCTCCATGGACGTGGAAGCGTTCCAGTGCGCGGCGGCCGACGGGCCATGCAGCCAGGGCAATGCCGGCGACCCGGCGAACAGCCACCCCGGGGCGAGGACGGCATGGACCAGACGCTGCGCCCGCTCGGGGTCTAAGGCATGCACCACCATCAGGCAGCCGGTCAGCGCTGCCGCCAGCGCCAGGGCCGGCAGCCGGACGCGTGACCGGGTCGCCGGGGTCGTGAAGCCCGCGGCCAGCACGGCCGCGCCGAAGGCGGTGCACAGGACGATCCCGCCCATGTGCGTGAGCGACGCGAGCACGAACCACATCGCCGCCCACGCCACCATCCTCCGCCGACCCTCGACCAGCCAGCGATAGCAGCAGTATGAGAAGAGGAAGGCGCAGGGCAGGGCCACGGCGTTCTTGATCATGCCCCCGGCCATGAGCAGCGAATTGCCCGAGGCCACCGCCATGAGACCGACCAGCGTCACCGCGATGCTGCCAGGGCCGGGCCGGTCACCGGGACGCCGGAACGCGCGCGCGAAGAGGAACACCGGCACGGCAAGGGCCAGCGGGAGGGTGGTGTCCGTGATGCGCACTGCGGCACTGATGGCAGTGCGCGGATCCATCAGGACCTGGAGGAAGCGGGCGACTCCGGCCTGGAGGTAGAACAGGAGCGGAAAGTCCGGGATTGCGAGCGTGCCGCCCCGCAGGATGGCGCGGACCTGGACCAGGTAGTACGCGCCATCGTCACCGACCGCGAGCGGCGGCGCGAGGGTGGCGAGCGAGCGGGCGACGAATCCCGCGAGCAGCACGGCCGCGAGCGCAGCGGCCAGCCACATATCCGCCCTGGCGCCCGGATCGCGCTCGCGGAGCGGCTCCGTCACCGGTGACCCGGAGGCTGGCTTCAACGGTTGCCCGACCCTCCCAGAATCCAAACCCGTGATCGTGAACCACGACGTCCACCCCCGCGCCCGACGAATTCGGGCCCCGGTTCACCAGCGCCGGGAGTAGACCACGATTACCCCGAAGGCCGTCCCCTCCAGCGCCCCGAAGAGCTGCGCCGCTTCGATCGCCCTGATCCGCTCGATCGCTCCGATGTCCGCGGCCGGAATCGCCCTGAGCGCGTCCTCGGTCGAAGTGCGCCGGTCGGTCATCCGGATGTTGTCGAAGTAGACCACGGGCAGCTGGTTGGTGCCCGGCTGGGGCACGAGCCAGTGGGCGCGCAGCGCCTTCACCACGTCGTACGCGCTGCTCTGCGGCGCGCCCAGCAGCTCGGCCGGGCGGATCACGCTGGTCGCGGTCCGGGTCCAGTGCCACGGCTTGGCGTCGAGCTCGGCCTCGAACTGCGTGCGCTTCGCCTGCACCACCACCGCATCGAGCGTGATCACGCCGGTCATGAGCGGCAGCAGGTTCTCCGGATCCTCGATCGGCTGCTGGTCCGGCCCGAACGCGAGCGCGCCGGATTCGATCGGCACCGTGCGGCGCTCGGCCCGCTCGTCGGCGGCGTGCGTGGTCTCGAAGGTGCGCGGCACGCGCAGCCACCAGCGGCTGATGACCGGCAGGCTGTCGGCGTCGTACGCGAAGTCGACGAGCCCGTGCGCCCCGCGCGGCACGCGACCGCGCGGATCCTGGTACTCGAACTCGAGCAGCTGGACATCGGCCCGGTCGCGATCGAGCCACAGCGTGCCGGCCACGCCCGCTGTCTCGTTGCGCGGCAGCGGCCGGAAGCCGAGGCCCACACGCCCCGCGTCCCGCGGATCGGTCGATACCTGGTGCACGCAGTGCTGCTGCAGGAACGCGTCCGTCAGCAGCACCGCCGGAGACGGGACCAGGTACTGCAGCGTGCCTGTACTGTCCGGCGAGGCGAAATCGAAGCCGGCCTCCGGCTGCAGGGTGGGGAACGGCATGGCCCGGCCGCTGAACGGCTCCTCGTCCACGATCCCCTGCCGCACGCGGTAGGAATTGTCGAGCATGCGGACGTAACGGACGCCGCTCACCTGGAGCAGGCCCTGCTGCTCGGCAAGCAGGCGGATGCGGAGCGCCTTCGTGGCCTGTTCCCACACCACCGCCACGATGCCGCCGGGGCCGCCGGCCGTGCACGGCGAGGTGGCGGCGCGGACTCCGCCCAGGCCGACGGGCTGCGACTGGACCTGCAGGTTCAGGGTGAGCGTGGTGTCCGGGTGGATGGTGAACGGGTCCCCGGTGAACGTCAGCTGTCCGATGCGCTCGACCCGCAGCGCGTAGCTGCCGCCGCCACCCGGGTCGAACGAGAACTCGCCGCGCGCGCCGGTCACGGTCTGGCCGGCCGCATGCCCGCTCGCGTCGAGCAACGTGAACAGCGCGCCGGGCACGGCCCGGCCCTCGGGGGACCGCAGCGTCCCGCGCAGGCTCTGGGCCAGCGCGGGTGCGGCGATCAGCGATTGGAGCAAAAGGCCGGCGAGGAGTATCGCGCGGAGCATGGTGGCTTCATGCGCGCCGGAACGCCTGGTACGCGAAATCGGTCTGACCGCGCGCACCCCCGTCGCCAGCGGCATCCGGTCGTAGCACCGACAGCCGCCGCGTCAGCGCCGCGCGCCTCTCGTCGAGCCAGCGGAGTGCGCGTCTGGCGAAGCGCAGCATCCGCCCGGCTCCGGACGCCGCGCCAGTAGCGGGCGAGTCTCCGTTGTCGAGCCCGCTGCCCCGCCGGGATCGGCGGATCGCGAGCACGGCCGCGGACCCGAGCACCGTGGCTGCGAGCCAGTTCTGAATGGCGCCCGCAACCGTGTACAGCCACGGCATCGGCACCGCCCCGCCCACCCCGAGCTCGGCCATGCCGGCCAGGCTGCCGGCAATCACGCCCGACCAGAGCACCAGGTTGCGGGCATTGAATGACCGCAGCGTCGCGTTCGAGCCCTGCGCGACCAGGAGCGCGCCGGAGGCGACCAGGCCGACTCCCATGATGCCGCGCAGCACCAGCACGCTGGTCAGCGCCGGCAGCGTCGCCAGCGCCGCGCCGGCGGCGAACCCGATGGGCACGCCCAGGGCCGCGATGGTCGTGGCGGTGCGGTGCGCCCGCGGCGCACCGGTCGTCGGGACCGTGGCGGCGGCGTGCTCGCGCAACGCTGCATCCACCGCTGCTGTCGATACGCCCAGCTCGTTGGCGATCTCGAGGATGTCCGCGCGCGTGGTGACGGGCGTGCGTGCATCGAGCTCGATAGCCCGGGCGAGAATCCCCCTGGCCTCGTCGTCGTCGAAGCGCTCGCGCTCGGATTCCCTCATGTCAGCCCCCGGCAGGTTTGGGAAGCGATGTGCGCGTGTCCCTCACAACATAGCGCCGCCCGACGTCCTGGCAGTACGGGTGCGGGCTCGAAGTTCGGCAGGTTGCGCGCACCTACACGCCCCCGAGCTCGGCCCGCTTCCTGACGTCCGGTCTGTCTCCGGGCGGGAGAGGCGCCGCGAAGTATGGCGGGACCTTGTTCAGCAGGCGGAAGTAGACGGCGAGCTGCGCCTTGTGGTGCACCTCGTGCTCGAGCATCAGCCAAAGCCACCAGCGGAGCGGCATGTCCGTCGGGCCGCGTGGTACCGGAGTCGGTCTGTCCAGGTCCTCCGCGCCGAGCGCACGAAGGCGCGCCAGCGTCCGGTCCCGGACTTCCACGTAGTGGCGCCGGAGCGCTTCCTTCGCCGGCATCTCCCTCGGGAACCGCAGCCGCTCCGTGTCCCAGTCGCCCTCGAAGATCCCGCGAATGAAGTAGTCCTCGTTCTGCACGATGTGGAGCAGCTGCTGGGCGCACGACTGAGCTTCCGGCTGCGGCCGCCAGCCCAGCTCCGCTTCCTCGAGCAGGTCGATGCACTGGAGCGTGACCGATCGGTACCGCTCCCAGTGCTCCAGGAAGACCTCGATTTCCGTCATGGCTTCACCACGTTGGCGGCGCGGGGGCGCGATCGGCGCTCACTGCACCACGACCGCGACACTGTCGCTCGTGCCCTCCGCATCCGCGTGGACCACCGCGTGGCCGGCGCGGATGGACACCGCCACCGCCCGCATCGTACTCACCCGCCGCACGGTCACGACGGCCGGATCCGACGACCACCAGCGCACGTCCGGCGGCACGAAGCCGGGCGGCAGCATCGGCAGCAGGCCCAGATCGGCGGAGTCGCCCGCTGACAGCGTTACGGTGTGCACCGCCAGCTGCACCACCGGTGTGCGCCCGACGGAGCTGCCGTCGGTGGCATCCGAGCAGGCGCCGGCCGCGACGATGCCCAGCATCGCCAGAACCGCGATCGGTTTCATCGATCCTCCGATCTCGAGCTATCGGTAGCGTGCGACGTTCTCGAGATCCAGTTCGTCCCGCGTCACGAGATACACGCCGTTCCGGCCGAATCCCAGCAGCCGGCTCCCGCGCGGCACGGCCACGCGTTCCACGAGCACGCCCGAGGAATCGAAGACGTCGTATGCCCCGGGACCGCCCGCGGCGGTCGTGCGCTGCACCCAGAACCGTCCGTCCGGCGCGGCCTTCACGGCGTCATACAGGAAAGGCGGCAGGTAGGCCGGCCACTCGGCCGGCTCGCGCGGCTGGGGTGTGATGGCCCGGGCGCTCCGGCTGCCATCCCGGCCCACCATGATCCCCATGACCGGCGCCGAGGCGTCCTTTCGCCATTCCGCCTTCAGGGCTTCGGTGACGCGCACCCGGTCATACGATACCGCCGGGCCTTGCCGCCGCGTTCCGTCCGGACGGACGATTTCCACGCGATAAGGGTCCGGCGTTACGATGGCCAGAGTGCCATCGTACGCCACCGCCCACTGTGCCCGGGGCGAGAACGGACCGCTCGGCATTCTCACCACCAGGCCCCTGCCCGCCGCTGCGCCCGTCTGCTCCGACTCCGGTACGCCCACCAGCGCGACCGTGTCGCGCCGCGCGTCCCGGCCGCACCAGCGCAGCACCGGCGCGGACGCGGACAGGCGGACGCGGCTGCCGGTGCTCGCCGCGACGCCGGGCGCGGCCTGGGTGTAGAAACAGCCTCGGCCATCCGCCGCCATCGGCGGCAGCTTCACGTCCGGCACGCTCGTGCCGGGCGGCGCGCCGAAACGGTCCAGGAACCCGCTCACCGCGCCCGCCCCCGTGATGACCAGCATGCGGGCGTTGTGCTGGTCCTGTATCGCGAAACTGTCGCCGGCCAGGCCGAACACCCTCCCGGGAGACATGTACTCGCCGGGTCCGGATCCCTGCCGCCCCACCTGCGTCACTTCTTCCAGGCCTGCGTCCAGCACCCGGACCAGCCGGTCCAGCTCATCCACTATCACCACTCGCCCATCGGCCAGCTCCCTGAGCCCCACCAGCTTCGTGAAACCTTCCCGCGAGCTGGCCTCGGGCCTCGACAACTGGCGGACGGGAACCCGCTGGCTCGATGCGACGTCCGGAGCGAGCAGCACCAGCGCGGCCAGCGCCGCCCTCCCGCCGATGGTCACCGTTCGCGCTCTCATGCGCATGGACTTGGGGAGGCAAAGTACTTGTTGACGGCCCGCGACGGGGCCACTACTGTTCAACGTCTCCAACCTGCCCAACGAGGACAACTCATGAAATCTTACGTCGCCGGTCTCGCCACGGCCCTCGTCATTCCCGCCCTCGCCGCCCTCGGCGGTGCCTTTGCCGTCTACGCGGGTTACGATGACGCTCCCGGCGGCGTGCTCATCGGGTTCGCGCTCATTGCGGGCGCGGCGGTGCTCAGCCTGGGGGCCGCGCGGCGCAACCGCTGACGCACCAGCCGGAACGGCGGCCGGGACGTTCTCCTCCCGCGGTCAGGGCCAGATCGGATCCCACGTACGGCGCGGAGGCGCCACGGTATTCCCGACGATCGCGCCGGGGACGCCGCCGATCACCGCGCCGGTCACGAACGCCTTCGCCCAGACCCAGTCGCAGTTGTCCTCGCACAGGCCGGAGAGCAGGTAGCCCAGGCCCCCGAGGCCCAGTCCGCCGATGAGACCGCCGGCGAGGCCCCCGCCGCCCTGCTTCCGCAGGCGCTCGATGCGCTCGATCCCCGGGATCTGCGCGGCGCTGCCCACCAGTCGGACGACGTCGCCGTCCACCGCCAGCACGCGCCCATCGATGGTGTCGCGGGTGCTCGCCAGGCGCACGTGCCAGTTGCTGCCGATGGCGTTCCTGAGGACCACGCTGCGGGCGGAGTCCGCAGGCACTCCCTGCGCACCGGCGAACCGTGGCGCCGCGAGGCAAAACAGGACGGTCAGGACGACGCGAGTGCGCATGTGCTGCCTCCTTCGGAATGCCGGTCGGGGCTACCGCCGGCGCGCTTTGCCCGACACGGACACCGGCGAGATCCGGAAGACTCGGGCCGCATCTTTCATGCGTTCGATGTAGTGCAATCCCTCGGCCTCGAAGCCCGGTGAGTACCGGGCGACGAGACCCTCGAGGGCGCGCTGCTTCACGGCATCGAAGACCTCGGTCGCGCGTCCCTCGATCACGCAGCTCTCGTACCTCAGCCCGAACTCGCCGGGGAGCGGTTCGGTGGAACCCACGACGCAGAACGAGACCTCGGGCGCATGCCTGATGTGGTCGAGCTTCATGCCCTCGGCGGCACAGTGGAAGTAGACGTCGCCGTCGATCACGCAGTAGCTGAGGGGCACGCCGTAGGGCCTGCCGAGCGACGACACCGTGCTCAATACGCCGAACTCGCCGGCGTCCAGGATGGCCCGAGCCTCAGCCTCGGTTGTCTGCCGGTCGGCCCTGCGCACGATTGCCCTCCAGTCAACTGGGTGGTCCAGGGTCGCTGCAGCGAAATGCGACCTGATTTCCGGCTGCAAACCGCGCCCCGACGCCTGCCATGAGACCACGGCTCAGTCGGGTTCTGGCAACACTCCTCGAGCCAGGGAGGCACCTACCACCATCTGCCACAGGACCAGGAACACTCCCAGGCTGTCGGCGGCGGACAGGGGCAGGTGCATGCCCTTCATGGCCGCGAGCAGATGCGCCCCCATCAAACCGCCGACCAGTGTGCCGCGCGCGACGGTTCCGCTCGCGGCCTTCACCCAGCGACGCCGTCCGAACAGGACCGCGCCCGCCAGCACGCCCGAACCGAGGAACCCCGAGCATGCGAACGCGCCCACCAGGAATACCCCCGGGTGCTCGATGCCCGAGGCGGCGATCCACCAGGCAATCGGGTAGACGCCGGAGCTGGCGATCAGCGCCGCCGCGGTTCGGCGCCAGCCGTCGCCCGCCCAGCGCAAGAGCGGGAGGAGGACCACCAGCGCGAACACCAACCCCGGCCAGACCATGTGGTCCAGGGTCTTCTGGTCGTGGTACAGGAGTCTCGATTCCGAGGCCAGACCGGACAGTACGCCGGAGACGAATCCGGGCAATCCCCAGCGCACGGCCCAGCGCGCGGTTTTACGAAGGGAACGCATGCCCAACCCCCTTTGCGGCTGTTGAACGCGTTTCCGGCAGATCCAGTTGCGAGCGCCCGGATGTCATTGCCGCTCGGTGCCTGCAGCTTCTGGGGACCGGGGCCGGGCGTTCACGATTACCGGAAGTTTCCCCGCCCAGGCGTGCCAGGTCTCGTCGCACGACACCAGGTCGCACATGAGTCCGGCCACGTTGGCCATGTTGCTGCTGTCCGGCTTGAACAGGCTGCTCGCGATGGTTTCGTGCAGCACATAGGGTGACGGCTCGCCAGTCAGGAGCGTATCCGGGCGGACGACAACCCACTCGACGTGAGGGTCGTGCGTGCCCACGACACGATGGAGGTAGTCCGCGGCGCGCTGGTTGTCCCTGGCCGGAGGCACCATGGCGCGCAACAGACGCAGGACCAGGGAGTCGAGCCCGCTGCGCCGGGGTTCCGGTACCCCGGGGTGATTGACGGACACGCTGCTCATGAGGATGAACCTCACCGGCCGGTCTGGCTGAGCGCTGCGAATGGCGGCACACAGACGCCCGGTAGCAGCCGTGACCAGGTCGTGAGGCGGACCGAAAATGCCCTTGAGGCTGATGGTATGGCCGAGGCACGATATGACCGCTGCGCAGCCACGGACCTGGGCACGGAGCGCTTCCTCGCCCAGCGTCAGCAGGTCGGCTTCCACGATGGTGAGCCCGGGCGCCGCCAGCAGCTGCTCGGGAAGCCTGGCACGCGCACGCACGATCGCGCGGACTGCCACGCCGCGCTGCAGGAGCTGCTCGAGCACACGCAGTCCGGTGCGTCCCGTCCCGCCGAGCAGCAGGACTCTATTCCGATCCGCCATCATCGTACCCCCAGGACGCTGACTCGACTGCCGCGCACGGGCTGGTTCGCTCCCCGGACCGTGTGGTGCTATGCTCCCGTGACCGTCGCAGGTACATCGTCCGGAGCAGGGTGACACCTCCGTCCTGTGCTCCGGGCCGACCCCTGGAACGCGAGTCCGCATCGTGGCCAAACACCGGATCTACACCATGAGCGTCGCCAGTGTCTACCCGCACTATCTTGCCAAGGCGGAGAAGAAAAGGCGAACGAAAGCGGAAGTGGATGCGATCATCCGCTGGCTGACAGGGTACGGCCAGGAAGCGCTGGAAGCACACCTGGAGCAGCGGACGGACTTCGAGACGTTCTTCGCGGCAGCTCCGCAGCCGAATCCGTCGCGCGCCATGATCAAGGGCGTGATCTGCGGCGTCCGGGTGGAAGACATTCAGGATCCCGTCATGCGGGAGATTCGCTACCTGGACAAGCTGATCGACGAACTGGCCAGGGGAAAGGCGCTCGACAAGATCCTGCGCCAGTAGCGCTGCGCGCCTTCAACCGCCCCTTGACACCCGTATGCCGGCGGGCAACTTGACAGTGCAAAGTACTGCGGCAACAGCGGCCCAGGAACGGTCTGGCGACTCGGTAAGTGAGCAATGCGGCAATGAGGAAAGGGCTGAGACGCACCCGCGGCGCCATCGGGATGGGGCTCACATGGGCGGCTGCATGGTTTGGCGTGGGCGCGGTCATGGTGCTCGCGCTCATGCTGACGACAGGCACCAGGCCGGACCCGCCCATACCCCTGGTTTTCGCCGTCTTCGGCTTCGTCGGCGGCGTCACCTTCTCCGTGGCCCTGAGTTTTCTTGAAGGGCGTAGCCGCTTCAGCCGGTTGTCCCTGCCACGCTTTGCAGCCTGGGGGGCCGTCGCCGGGTTCCTGTTGTCGGCCGCCTTCGTCCTGGCCAGGGCATTGAGAGGCGACCCGGGCTTCTTGTGGTACCTGGCAGGATTGGGTCCCGTCTTTGCCGCTGCCGGGGCTGGCTCGGCCGTCGGTTCGCTGGTCCTGGCGAGAAGGGCGGGCGATCCGGAGCTGCTCGAAGCCGATCAGGATATGGCCCGGGTGAGGAGTCCGGACGGCCCGAGCGATGCCTGACGTCCCGGACGTAGACTGCGAACGGCGAATCACCAGTGCAGAGCCGGCGTGCTCGCGCTGACCGGCTACCCGCCGGTCGGCAGGCAAATGCCGACGGCGAGCTCCACCATTCGATGCCGGCTCCCATGCCGACGCCGGTGTGATACCGTGCGTCCATTACCTGGTCTCGAGGGATCCCGATGGCGGGGCGAAGATACAGAGCGACCCTGTCCTGGGAAGGACCGGTAAGGGTGCGCAGACCGAGCACGGCCACCCGGTTGCGGCGAGGCTCCCAGTGGCGATATCGCAGAACTGTTCGTGGCGGCAGGAATGGCGACGCATCTCAACGGGTGCGTTCCTTGACTCGAAACTCTACCATGCGCCGGATGAGATCCGCTGGCAGCGGTTGCGAAAGGGGGAATTGGACCGAGCCCTTGGCACTGTGGTAGAGTCGGAGCTCGTCCTCGAAGGCCGCGATCGCGCTTGCAGTCGGATAGAAGCCGATGTGATTCTTGAAGGCTGCGAAGTGAACGAGATGCTTCCCTTTCAGGTCGAACGTCGGAATTGCGTAGCTGATCGTCTCGGTGGCGCCGGGCGCTGACGCGCGGATCAGTGCACGCATCTGCTCGAGCGCGTCGCGCACGGCGGGCGGGAATGCCGACACGTATGCGTCAATCGAGCGGTAAGCGGGCCTGGCCGCCATGTTTCCCTCCTGGCTGAAATGTGGCCCCAGCCGGATGCCTGCTGCAGCGGTCTCGACAGCTTGACCCAGCACGCGCGTACGCGCGGCGCACCGCTACGGAAGCCCCTCCTCGCCCGCTCGGTATTCGAGGAGATCCCCTGGCTGGCAATCGAGCTCCCTGCACAGGGCCTCGAGAGTCGAGAATCGGATGGCCCGCGCCTTGTTGGTTTTCAGGATCGACAGGTTCGGCAGCGCGATGCCTACTCGGTCCGCCAGCGTCGTGAGGGTCGTGCCCCGTTCCAGGAGGATGCGGTCCAGGTTCACGCGGATCGGCATGGCTTGGCCCCCTAGACCGTGAGTGCCTGTTCCTCGGACATCCGTACGGCCAGGCGCCAGATGCCGGCCAGCACCAGGACCAGCAGGCCGCTCACGGCCCAGCCCGCGTGGGTCGGGAGAGCCGGCGAGAGGGGAACCGTTCTGACGACCACGTTCGCCAGAACCCAGTTAGAGGAA
>VEPF01000404.1 GCA_012027055.1 Gemmatimonadota bacterium
CCCCATGGGGCGTCTGCGGCCGGAAGGTACACCGGCCGCGGGACCCACACAAAACCCCACAACCTCGATTTTCAAACAGCGTTTGGCGCCCTTGGCGCCGAGCATTGAATAATACCAAACAGACGTTGTGTCGTCAATGGGCGATGCTGATGCCCATGCTGGCGCCACGAGCTGCTGTACGGGCTTGAGAGATGACGTCGCGCCGGGCGCGACGGGAAGTCAGTCCTGCCTCCGGCCGAGAGGATGCGACTCCTGGAGTACCACCACCTGCGGCCCTGCTCTCAAGTGCGTCCGGAAGGAATCGAACCTTCAACCTTGGGATTAAGAGTCCCCTGCTCTGCCAGTTGAGCTACGGACGCGGCAACGGCGTTATGTCAAATCGTCCGACGAGCGGACAGGGTGAGCGATGGGACTTGAACCCACGGCCTCCAGGGCCACAACCTGGCGCTCTAACCACCTGAGCTACGCCCACCATTGGTGCCGCAGAGCGGCTGCGGCCGTGAGGCCGCTAGGTGCATCGGACGCGCCCGACAGGATTCGAACCTGTGACCCGCGGCTTAGAAGGCCGCCGCTCTGTCCAACTGAGCTACGGGCGCAACCACCAGCGCGGGAAGCCAGTCGGGGCGCTCGGATTTGAACCGAGGACCTCCTGCTCCCAAAGCAGGCGCGCTACCGGACTGCGCCACGCCCCGTCGGGAGCAAAGAAAGCTAGCGCAGGGCGGAAAGCGGGTCAAGCATCAGAGGATGTGTGAGGCAAGGGCGCGGAAGGCGCGGGCACGATGACTGAAACGGTGCTTCTGCTCGGCGGACAACTCGCCGAAGGTGAGCTCCATGGGCGGAAACAGGAAGAGCGGGTCGTAGCCGAAGCCGCCGTTGCCGCGAGGCGCGTCGAGAATGATGCCCCGGCAGGTGCCGAGCGCGGTGATGGGCGGGCGGGCATCGTGGCATAGCAGGACGGCCGCACAGACGTAGCGAGCGCCACGGCGCGCGGCGGGAACACAGGTGAGTTTCTGGAGCAGCAGCTGATTGTTGGCCTGGTCCAGGGCGACACCCGAGAGCCCGGGCCGGACCGCGAAGCGTCTGGACAGCACCCCGGGGGCGCCGTCGAGCGCATCGACCTCGATGCCGGAGTCATCGGCCAGCACGTTCATGCGGGTGAGGCGCGCGAAGTATGCGGCCTTGGCGAGGGCGTTCTCGCGAAAAGTGGGGTAGGCCTCGACGTCGTCTTCGGCGGAATCCGGGGGCACACCGGCATCGGTGAGCGAGATCAGCCGCGCCCCGATCACCGGTTCCAGGATGGCGCGGATCTCGCGCACCTTGTCAGCGCTGCGGCTGGCGATCAGGAGCGGTCCCGCGAGCACGGTCAGCCGAAAGCCGGAGGCATGGGTTCGGCGAGCGCGGCGTGCTGCAGGCTGAGGAGGCTCGTGATGCCGGCCATGCCCAAGTCGAGCAGCAGATCGAGGTCGGGCCGGGTGAAGCTGTGGTGTTCCGCGGTCCCCTGCACTTCCACCAGGCCGCCGGACTCGAGCGCGACGAGGTTCAGGTCCACGTCTGCGCACACGTCTTCGTGATACTCGAGATCGAGCCGCGGCTCGCCGCCGATAATCCCGACGCTGGTAGCGGCCACGAGCTCACGCATCGGGTGAGCGGCCACGAGCCCCTGCCGCAGGAGCCAGGTGCCGGCATCGTGGAGGGCGATTGCCGCGCCGGTGATGGCGGCGGTGCGAGTGCCGCCGTCGGCGATGATGACGTCGCAGTCAATGAAGACGGTGCGCTCGCCGAGGCCCTGCAAATCGGCCGCCGCGCGCAGGGCGCGCCCGACCAGTCGCTGGATCTCCTGCGTGCGGCCGCCCACCTTGCCGCGCTCGCGGGCCGTGCGGGTGTGGGTAGCCCTGGGCAGCATGGCGTACTCGGCCGTGACCCAGCCCGCGCCGGCGCCGCGGCGCCACGGAGGCACCTCCTCCTGAACGGTGGCCGTGCACAGCACGGTGGTTCGCCCGGCGGTCACCAGGCAGGAGCCTTCGGCATAGGGTGCAGCGCCACGCCGAAAGGTCACGGCGCGGAGCTGGCCGGGCAGGCGATCGGCCCGGAGGGGTGGGTGGTCGGTCATGGCGACTCGCGCAGGCGCTCGAGGATGGTGGTGGTACTGTGTCCCTGGATGAGGGGCACGATGACGACCCGGCCGCCGGCGGTTTCGACCACCTCCCGTCCGATCACATCCTGGGTCCGGTAGTCACCGCCCTTGACCAGCACATCTGGAACGAGGTCGGCGATCAGGCGGGCGGGCGTATCCTCATCGAACAACGTGACCGCGTCCACGCAGCCCAGGCCCGCCAGCACGAAGGCGCGGTCCAGTTCGCGGTTGAAGGGACGCCCCGCGCCCTTGAGGCGTCGCACGGAGGCGTCCGTGTTCAGCCCGACGACCAGCGCATCGCCGAGCGCGCGGGCCGCGAACAGGTACTCCACGTGCCCGCGATGCAGCACGTCGAAGCAGCCGTTGGTGAAGACCAGGCGAAGCTTGCGAGGCCGGCGGTACCGCTCGAGCAGCTCGTGCCGGCTCAGGATGCGCGCGCCGGGCGGGATGCTGGTGCTCACGGCCGCCTCACAGGTGGAACGGTGTCGGGATGCGATCGCCGGGCCTCGCGCAGCAGCAGCTCGGCACCTCGCGCGCGCAGCTGTTGCGCGAGGGCCAGGCCATCGGCTGTGGCGCCCCCCGGGGTGCCGCGGAGCTCGCCGCGGAGCAGCAGCCCGCTGCGCACCCCGGCGACAAAGCCATAAAGGACCAGCTCGCTTCCGGCGAGGTGCGCCAGCGCGCCGATGGGGACCTGGCACCCGCCCTCGAGCGCGTTCAGGAACGCCCGCTCGGCCGTGACTGCGACGCGCGTCTCGAAGTGATCGAGGGCGCTCAGCAACTCGCTGGCCGTGTGATCGGTGCGGCAGACCACCGCGACCGCTCCCTGGCCCGGGGCGGGCAGCCAGGCGGGAGGCGCGAGCAACTCGCCGACCAGTCCGGCGTGCCCGAGCCGCTTGATGCCGGCGAAGGCGAGGATGATGGCGTCGCAGGCACCCTCCGCGAGCCGTGCCAGGCGGGTGTCCAGGTTGCCGCGCAAGTCCTCGACGCGCAGGTCGGGACGCGCGGCGAGCAGCAGCGCCCGGCGGCGCAGCGAGCTGGTTCCGATCACGGCTCCGGCCGGGAGCGCGGCCAGGCTGGCAGGCCGGTCGGGCGCGGCCAGCAGGGCGTCGCGCGGATCTTCGCGTTCGAGCACCGCTGCGATCGTCAACCCGGACGGCAGCTCGGTCGGGATGTCCTTGAGGGAGTGAACTGCGAAATCAGCGAATCCGTCCAGGACGGCGCGATCGAGTTCGCGCGTGAACAGCCCGCGGTCGCCGATGCTCGAGAGCGGCACGTCGGTGATGCGGTCACCGGTGGTGCGCACGGTCACGAGCACGACTTCGACATCCGGACGAGCGGCGCGCAGCCGCGCGCGCACGTGCTCCGCCTGCCACAGCGCGAGCCTGCTGCCCCGCGTGCCCGCGCGCAGCCTCATGCGCAGAGCGGGTGTGTCTCGGGGTGATGGCCCTGCGGACCGCCGCACCGGGCCGCTCGCGAACGCCTCACCATTGCGACTGTGCGCCGTCCACGACCTGCTGGATGATCTGCTTGATGGCGACCGTGCGCGCGGCTTCGTCCGTTCCGCCGCTGGGCTTGTACTCGCCGCGGCCCACCAGCGAGCTGGACTCCCACCGGACGAGGTTGTCCCGCACGTCCACCAGCTGGATGGCCAGCGAGATCGACACCTGCTGCAGCTCCACGTTGATGGAGTTGGTGTTCTGCTGACCGGGCCGGTAGTTCGAGGCGACGTCGTCGTAACGCACGATCTTGCCGGTCACCACCAGGTCCGCGTTCTGTTCGCCCGCGAGGCGCAACCCGAGTGCACGTGGCAGCTGCTCGTTCAGGGCCCGGAAGATCTGCGGGTCGAGCTCCGGCTTGTCGGTCTGGTTCTCGAACGGCGCGATGTAGATGGTGCGAATGTGGTCCGGAAGGCCGCCCCCGCCTCGGAAACCATAAATGCAGCCGGACAGGGACGCGCTCAGCAGCAGCACGCTAGCGCGCGCCCAGGACCCAGATATCCTCGGAAAAACCATCGACGTCCTCGACTCCCGTAACGGTCAGGTTGAGCTCCCGGAACGCCACCCAGTCACGGTACGCTCCCCGCTGCGGCAGGGTCTGGTCGGCGTGGCCGGTCAGCTCGACGGTTCTGCGCCCGCCGTCCGGTCCCTGCCACTCCACCTGACGCAGTCCCTCGGCGGCCAGCTGGAAGCGCCAGCGTTCGGCACCGTCCGCGAACGCCAGTTCTACCCCGCTGCCGGTGCGGCGGGTCGCCGTGAGTGGCTGCATCGGCCGCCGGAACACGCCCAGCGAAGCCCACAGGAACGCGGCCGGCGGCAGCAGCTCGGTGGCGCCGGCCGGCGCCAGCCTCAGCTCCTCGCCGTCCAGCACCGCGATCACGTACGCCTCCCCGCGCGGGCCGAACAGGTCGAGCCGGGCCCGATAAGGCGGCGCCAGCCGAACCACTCCCTTGCCCGAGAAACGTGCATCCCGGTCGGTCATGGACCACTCGAAGCCGACCTGCTGCGGCCGCCGCGGCGCGGTGGCTCGCTGGGAGCTGTCCGCCAGGGTGCTGTCGACGGTTGCGGGCGCGGCGGCACGCGTTGCGGGCGGCGCGGACGCGCAGGCGGCGAGGCCGATCGCCAGCAGGAAGCCGGCCGCCGGTCGGCGCGGATAATAGGAGCGCCCTCGGGCAGCGGCAACGGCGGAATCCTGGATTCCGGGCATGGGCAGCATGGCTTCAGAAGTTGAATCCAAACCAGAAATCGACGAAGGTGTCGTTGAATCCCTCACCGCGGGAGAGCACCACGGGCGGCTTCCCGTTCCAGGCGTAGCGCCTGCCCACGTCGAGGCGCAGCACGAGCGGAGCGCCCAGCGAGGTACGGAAGCCGAGGCCGTAGCCGCCCCAGACGCCGTGCATGCTCCGTTGCTTGATCCAGCTCGAGCCGGCGTCCGCGAATACAGCGCCCTGGATGCCGGGCAGCCGCAGGGTGCCGAACGGGAACGCGAGCGCGATGCCGTCCAGGATCGGGAAGCGCCATTCCTGGTTGAGTAACCAGGCGCGCGAGCCGGCCAGGGAGAGATAGGGATAGCCGCGCAGGCGGTTGGAACCGCCCAGCGCGGAGCGGCCGGGGAGCGCGCCATCGCTGAAGTAGGCATAGGCCCGGATGGCGTAGGCGCTCTGCAGGCTGGTGCGGAAGTAGCGCCGGTAATCGGCCAGGAAGACGAAGTTCTCGGCGGTGGCGGAGCGGTGTACGAGTGCGCCGGTGACCGTGCTGGGCACGTCGCAGGCGAAGCACGCGCTCATCCCGAGCGAGATGTTGTAGCGTTCGCCGTCGATCGGTCCGGTCGGCAGCCAGAGCGTGTTGTCCTTGACGTAGGACACGAAACTGCTGGAGAGCGTACCGCGACGAGTCAGGTCGCGGCTCGGGATGGAATCCCCGCCGCCCCCGAAGATACCGTCATCCCAGGCGTCCTCGATGTCCAGGCGATCGCTCCGCTGCACCGCGAGCTGCAGTTCCACGCGCCGGAAGCGGGAGAACGGGTAGCTGGCGATGAACTGCGCGCCGTAGGCGTCCTCATCGTAGATGTCGAAGAGCACGTCCCGGAACCGGCCCTGGAAGCGGAATAGTCCGGCGCCCCAGTTGAGGCGGCGCTTCATGTTCAGGTAGAGCAGGCCGCCGCTGAAGCTGTTCCTGAAATCGCTCAGTCGGCTCACCTGCGCGGCCGAGATGCTGGTGAAGAGAATGTGGTCTCCGAGCAGGTCGCTGGCCAGGAACTGGACTCCCTGGGCCGAGCCATAGCCGGGCGCGACCAGCGCGTCCGCGGCTGCGAAATCGAGCGATACCTTCCGAAGTGTTTGGTACGGCTTCGACGCGGCCTGCGCGGCGTCTGCGCCGGTTGCCTCCGCCCAGTGCCAGCTGACCAGCCTGGCGGGCGCAGAGTCCGCCCCGGCCAGGGCCGCATCCGCAGGCTGCCAGGCGCGAGCCGGGACGTCCAGGGCGATCCGCCCGGCGCCGACGGTGTCCGGCGGCAACGTCATCCGGAAGATCCGGAAGGAGATCTGCTGGAAGCCGCCGAACACCAGCGCGTCGCTGCCCGGCAGCCACTCGGGGTCGTACGCGCCGCCGGTGAGATAGGACAGGCGGCGCCCGTTCCCATTCGGTTCGACCAGGTACAGATCGTAGGTGCCGGCGCGGTCGGAGCTGAACGCGATTCCCCGCCCATCCGGTGACCAGCGGGGCTGCTGGTCATGCCAGGGGCCGCAGGTGAGGTAGTCGATGCTGCCGTCCGCCAGCCCGAGCAGGAACAGGTTGCTGGCGCCGTCCGCACCGTACGCCGTGCGGTCCGACGCGAACACGATCCGGTCCCCGTCCGGTGCCCAGTCCGGATTGGCGTCCCGGTAGCGGTCGCTGGTGAGCCGGCGCAGCTGCTGAGTGCGGAAGTCGAGCAGGTAGAGGTCGGAGAAGCCGGAGTTGGACAACCCCTCGAACACCACGCGCTCGCCCGCGGCATCCCACGAGGGCGAGCGCAGGCCGACCAGGTCGGGCCACTGGTAGCGTCCCACCACCCGGCGCTGCGTCACGTCCCAGAGCAACAGGGCATCGCGCTCCAGGAACTTGGAGGTGATCGCGACCACCCCGTGCTGGTTCACGTCGAAACCGGACTCGGAGGCGTGGAACGACTCGAACTCCGCGCTGCGCTCGCCCCGCAGCACGGTTCCCAGGTGGCTCTCGCCCCGGGCCAGGCTGATGCGGTACAGGTTCGTGTAGCCGTTGCGCGGGGAGAGAAAGAGCAGCTGCAGGGTGGTGTCACCGGGAGCGACGAAGGCCACCGGGTGGTAGTTGGCCCCGCCCCGCATCACGACGGGTCCAGCCCCGACATCGAGCGGTGGACGGGCCGCGTACTGGGGCAGGTGTCGCCGCTCGAGCGAGTAGCGCCATTCGCGGCTGAGGCGATCCAGGTCTTCGCCCAGCACGCCGGCCAGGGCGGCGTCGAAGGAGTCATACTGCCAGTACGTCTCGTACAGCCGGACGATGTAGTCATCGCCGAAGCGCTGCGAGAGGTACTTGTGCAGCTCGGCGCCGACGGGATAGGAGAAGAAGCTGTAGGTGCGGCTGAACTGCTTGATGTCCGGCAGCCTGGCGTTCACCACCAGGTCGCGGACGAACATGTCGTCCTCGACGGTCTGCTCGCCCGACCAGAATTCCGCCAACCCCTCCGTCCACCAGTGGATGCGTTGCGGCGACTCGCCGCGGCCGCGCGGGTTCTGCTGCGCCACCTCCGAGAGCTTGGAGAGCTGGAAGGCGTGCACCAGCTCGTGCCGCAGGGTGCCGCGGAACTGCGCGTAGTCGCCCCGGAACGGGAGAGAAACCCGCCGCTTCAGGTACTCCGTGAATCCCAGCACTCCTTCGGGTATGAAGCCCGGGAAGACATTGGTCTGCTCGAAGTGCTGATCGGACGCGTAGACGATCAGCGGGATGCGGCGGAAGGGATGGTGCTGGAATTTCCGCTCCAGGAAGGCATAGCTCTCTTCACCCCAGCTCAGGGCCAGCCGCGCGACCTCCTCCTCCTCGGGATAGTAGTAGACGTCCAGATGCGGGCCGGACAGCACGCGCCAGGCGAAATCGTGGTACTGGATCTTGTTCTTGCCGAAGGGCACGGTCTGCGCGGATAGCGGCGAGTCGCCCGAAAGCGTAAGGCCCAGGCAGACCGCCACCGCCAGGGCCAGGCCGGCACGCCGCGCGTTCACTGCCACACCTCGATCGACAGGATGGGATCGTCCTGGAGGACGGCGTCCGCGACCGCCATGCCGGACTCGACGCGCCCGAAGATGGTATAGCCGCCGTCCAGGTGCGGCTGCGGGGAATGGGTGATGAAGAACTGGCTGCCGCCAGTGTCCGGCCCCGAGAGCGCCATGCCGAGCATGCCCCGATCGTAGCGGAGCAGGTTGATCTCATCCCTGATGACCCAGGGCGGTCCGCCCGATCCGTCACCTCTGGGGTCGCCGTCCTGCAGCACGAAATTGGGCACGACGCGATGCCAGCGCGGTTCCGGCTGGCGATAGAAACCGGTGCGGATCAGGGCCAGGAAGTTGTACACGGTGAGCGGTGCGGCCACCGGATCCAGAGCCAGGACAACATCGCCGTGCGGTGTGCCTATGCGCACCCGGGGCGGCGCTCCGCCGGCCAGCACCGGGACCAGGCAGGTGCGCACCACGTTCCGGTAAAACTCATCATCCCGCCCCGTCTGGATTGGCCGGGCTTCCCCCCAGCTCCCGGCGCCGGTCCCGAGCCGCTGCGCCACGCGGGCGCGGATCACGGGATCGGCGGCTGGCGGGAAGCGCAGGAAGAAGGCGCGGGTCACCGGCACGTCGGATCCGGCCAACTCCGCGAGCGCGGCGATGGCCGCCAGCGCGGCATCGTTGCTGGTGTCTCGTTGCGCCCGATCATAGGCCTGTAGCAAGGCCGAGAAGAAGGCCGGGTCGCGGCGTCGGGCCACACCGCTGGCGGCATTGGCCCGGACCAGCGGGTCCGGGGCGGCCAGGCCCTCGAGGAACAGCGGCCCCAACGGCAGGGTGCTATCGGCCGCGGCGAGGGCGCCGAACGCCTCAGCTTGGACCCGCGCGTCGGGATCGCGGCTCAGGCGTTGCAGCAGAGGTCCTGCCGCCGACCAGGAGAGGCCGTTCAGCACCCGCGCGGCGTAGAACCGCCGCAGCCAGGCCGGGGCCGCCGCCCACTCCGAGCAGATGCTGCGGCCGGCTGCGGAATCGATTCTGATCAGGCTGCCGAGCGCCGCCGCACGCAGCGCCAGCGCCGCTTGCGGTTCCTGTGCCAGGGCTCGCAGGGCGGATGCGACGTTCTCGCCGCCCACGGCGCCGAGCGCCTCGGCCGCCGCCACCCGCACGTTCCCGTCCGCATCCTCGAGTTGCGGGAGCAACGCGGTGGCATCGCCCGGATCCCGAAAGGCGGCGAGCGCCCGCGCCGCGTTGATGCGCACATGCGGATCGGCATCCCGAAGCAGTGGCCGCAACCCGGCCCGCGCCGGCGACCGGGCGCCGGCGCTGTCCACGGCTGCCGCGCGCAGGCCCCGCGCGGCGGTGGCCCGCACCAGCGGGTCCTGGTCGGAAAGCCCGGCGAGCAGGGTCCCGATAGTGGCCGCGGTACCGGCGCGCGTCAGCGTGTAGAGCGCCGGCCAGCGCAGCAGCGGCTGGGCGGCGGCGCAGCTGGCGGCCACCTCGGCGGCGCCCGGCCGCTCGCGAAAGCGCCAGAGCGCCAGCAGGGCCTCGCGGGCCAGCAGGAGGTCCGCGCTGTCATGGGCGGTGTGCAGCGTGCCGAGCCGCCGGAAGACGACGTCGAAAGCCCGCCGCGTATTGACCCGGGCGAGCGCGGCCGGTGCCGCGAGCGCGGCACTGTCCTGGCCCTGCAACGCTCGCTCCAGGGCCGCAGTGACCGCGGCCGCTGTGTCCGCCAGCCGGCCGAGCGCGAAGACCGCGGCCGTGCGTACCCCCACGACGGAGTCCGCCAGCGCTGCCAGAAGGAAGGGGGTGGTGCGGGAGTCGCCAATGCGGCCGGCTGCCAGTCCGGCCCGGCCGCGTACCACGGCCTCGGGGTCCTGCATCAGGGCGTTCCAGCGGTCGAGGTCGAGCGCCCGCCGGTCCTCCATGCGGAGCAGTTCCGCGAGACGCGCTATCTGCGTCTCACCCAGCGCGCCGGCAGCGGCGGAGGACGGCGCCGACGGTGCGGGAGCAGGGGGCAGGACAGGGGCGCAGGCAGCCAACGCGAGCAGCGCGCTCGCGACGCCACACGCGCGCCGGAGCGGCGTACCTGTCGACAGTCGCGACGGTCCGGGCCGGCTACTGGCCGGCGAGCGTGCGCAGGCGCTCACGCAGCTCGTTGGGCAGGGGTCGAGGCCGGCCGTCCGGCCCGACTCCGACGAGCCTGGTGGAAGCGCTCGCGAGGTGTTTCTCACCGTCGGCATCCTGCCGGGTGATCCGGTATGCGAAGGTGATGGCCCGGGTGCCGACGTGCTCCAGCCACACCTGCACGCGAATGGCATCGTCATAGCGGGCCGAAGCATGGTAGCGGACGTTGGCTTCCGTGACGGCCAGGAACAGGCCCTGGCGCTCCAGTTCGGCGTACGATGGACCGAAGCTGCGGATGAACTCCGTCCGCGCGACCTCGCACCAGACCAGGTAATGGGCGTGGTACACCACGCCCATCTGATCGGTCTCTGCGTAACGAACGCGCAGCTCGGCGGTGAACGTGACGGGCGCGGCTTCGCTCATGCGCCGTACGGCACCCAGATGTTCTTGATCTCGCAGGCATGCCGCAGGAACTCCGGCCCCTCGGCCTGGAGCGGATTCAACCAGTCGCGGTCCGGGGCGTGCCACGTGCGTTTCATGTTGCCGGCGGCCAGCCGCTCGATCTCCGCACGAAGATCCCCGCCGGCGAAACACCAGAGGCCGTCCACGTCATCATGCCCGGCCAGCGTAGGCACCAGTTCCCGCCGCTGCCCGGTGATGATGTTGACCACGCCGCCGGGCAGGTCCGAGGTATCGAGGACCTGGTACAGATCGGTGGCCGCCAGCGGCAGGGTCTCGGACGGAAGGGCGACCACGGTATTGCCCATGGCCACTGCCGGGAACACGGCCGAGACGAACCCCAGCAAGGGTGCCTCGTCGGCGCAGACCACGCCCAGCACTCCGACCGGCTCGGGCATGGCGATGGTCACGTTTCGGAACGGCGTGTGGTGCACCTGCCCATCCCATTTGTCTGCCCAGGCGGCGTACAGGAAGAGGCGCCGGATGGCGAGTTCCACTTCCGTTTCCGCCTGCGGGAAGCCCGCGCGGCCGATGCGGCGGGCGATTTCCTCGGAACGGGCCGCGAGGTTCTCGGCCAGGAAGTACAGCACCTGGGCGCGGCTGTGGGCCGAGGCGCGGGCCCAGCCGGAGGCCCGGTGCGCGGCCTCCACGGCGTCGCGCACGTCCTTGCGGGTGCCCTGCCCGACTTCTCCGATGCGCTCCCCGTCCAGCGCGTGTACCGGCAGGCTGCAGCCGCTGTCCGGGCGCTCCTGCCGGCCGCCGATGTAGAGCTTGGCGGTGCGGTCGATGGCGGGCACGAGGACGGCGGTCGCATCGCCGCTGGCGCGAGGCGACGGCGGTGCGGGTGTCGGTCCGGCCGGGGCAGGCGGCTCCCACTCCGCCCGCACATACTCCCAGATCCCTTCCCTGCCGCCCTCGCGTCCAAAGCCGCTCTCGCGGTAGCCGCCGAACCCGCTGGCGGCGTCGAACACGTTGCTGCTGTTCACCCACACGGTGCCGGCCTTGAGCTGCGGAGCGACGTCGAGCGCGAGATTCACGTTCTCGGTCCAGACGCTGGCCGCGAGCCCGTAGCGCGTGTTGTTGGCGAGCGCGACCGCCTCTGCGGGGGTGCGGAAGGTCATCAGGACCACCACCGGCCCGAAGATCTCCTCCTGGGCGATGGTGTCCGCGGGCGCCACGTCGGTGCACAGGGTGGGCGGATAGAAGCAGCCTTCTTCGGGACAGCTCCAGGAAGGCTGCCAGACGGTAGCGCCCTCGCTCCTGCCCTGCGCCACCAGCCGGGTGATCCGGTCGAGTTGCACGGGCGCGATGATCGCGCCGATGTCGATGCTCTTGTCGAGCGGGTCGCCGATGCGGAGCGTCTCCATGCGCGCGCGCAGCCTGGCGATCAACCGCTCCGCGCAGCCTTCCTGCACCAGGATGCGCGAGCCGGCGCAGCATACCTGGCCCTGGTTGAACCAGATGGCATCGACCACGCCCTCGACCACGCCATCCAGGTCCGCGTCCTCGAAGACTATGAATGGTGACTTCCCACCCAGCTCCAGCGACAGCTTCTTGCCCGTGCCGGCGGCCGCGACCCGGATGCTGCGCCCGACCTCCGTGGAACCGGTGAACGCAATCTTGTCCACGTCCGGATGGCCCACGAGCAAGGCGCCCGTGCGGCCGTCGCCGGTGATGATGTTGAGCACCCCGGGCGGCAGCCCCACTTCGGTGCACAGCTCGGCGAAGCACAGGGCGGTCAGGGGCGTTAATTCCGCGGGCTTGAGCACCACCGTGTTCCCGGCGGCGAGGGCCGGCGCCACCTTCCACGCCAGCATGAGCAGCGGGAAGTTCCAGGGAATGATCTGGCCGACCACGCCCACCGGCCCGTAGCCGGCGAACTCGGTGCGCATGAGTTCGGCCCAGCCGGCGTGGTGGTAGAAGTGCCGTGCCACCAGCGGCACGTCGATGTCGCGGGATTCGCGGATCGGCTTGCCATTGTCGAGCGACTCGAGCACCGCGAACCGGCGCGCGTGCTTCTGCACGTGCCGGGCGAGCGCGTACAGGTGGCGGGCGCGGGCATGCGGCTCGAGTGCGCGCCAGCCGGGCAGTGCGGCGCGGGCGGCGGCCACGGCGGCGGCCGCGTCCTCCGCATCCGCCTGCGCGACCTGCGCGAGCGGCTTGCCATTGGCAGGATTGCAGGTCTCGAAGAACTCCCCGCCGTGCGGTTCCGTCCAGCGCCCGCCGATGAACAGGGTGAAACGTCCCTGGTGAGCGGCGATCCAGGCCTGCGCGGGCTGCGCGCTCTCGGGGGCGGGGCCGTAATCGAGCGACTCGAAGATCTCGGCTACCTTCACACGGCCTCCTCAGGCCAGCGGGTGGCGGTACGCGGCGGAGTAGCGACCGGTGACGAAATGCTCCAACTGGCGCTCGATGTCCGTGACCAGGGAGCTGGCACCGAGCCGGAACAACGGCGCTGCCAGCCAGTCATTGCCCAGCTCCTCCTTGACGAGCACCAGCCAGTCGAGCGCCTGCTTCGCAGTCCGGATGCCGCCGGCCGGCTTGAAGCCCACCCGGTGTCCGGTACGCTCCCCGTACGCGCGGAGGGTGCGGATCATGACCAGGCTGTTGGCTAGTGTGGCGTTGGTGCTCTCCTTGCCAGTGGAGGTCTTGATGAAGTCTGCGCCGGCCATCATCGCCACCATCGACGCGCGGGCCACGTTGGTGAGCGTGCCCAGCTCGCCGACGGCCAGGATCGCTTTCAGATGCGCCGGGCCGCAGGCCTCGCGGAACGCGCGCACCTCGTCGTAGAGGGCCTCCCAGCCGCCGGTGAGCACGTGCGCCCGGGTGATGACGATGTCGATCTCGGCCGCGCCCGCCTCCACCGAAGCGCGGATCTCGGCCAGGCGCTGCGGAAAGGGGTTGAGCCCGGCCGGAAACCCCGCGGACACGGCGGCCACCGGGATGCCGGAACCGCGCAGGGCCGCGACTGCGGTGGGCACCAGGGTGTGGTAGACGCATACGGCGGCCACGCGGATCGGCAACTGCTCCGCGCCGAGCGCGGCCAGCAGGTCGCGCCGCACCGGCTGGCGCGCCTTGGCACAGAGCCGGCGCACCGTACCCGGAGTGTCGTCGCCCTGCAGCGTGGTCAAGTCCACGAGCGTGAGCGCGCGCAGCAGCCAGGCTGCCTGCCACTCCCGCTTCACGGTGCGGCGCCTGGGCAGCGTGCCGGCCCGCCGCTCGGCAGCGCTCCGGTTTACGCGCAGCTCTCGCACCCAGTCCAGCTCCAGCGGGAAACCCGGGTTACGCGCCGCGCGGACACGGAGCTGATCGCGTCCGGTTTCGGCGACGGCGGACGGTGGGTGTGAACTGGGCATCGGTGAGTCGGCTCCTCGTTGGATCGAGGGGCGCAAGATAACCGGCGCGCGCGCGACGGCGCCATGCCACGCGGGCTTGTAGCCCCCGGGAACAGGAGGTAGTTTCGCGGCCCATGGCGCACCTCGAGTTCATCGCTTCGGACATCCACCTGGGCGCGGTTCCGGATGGAACCGAACGCGCCTTCGTCGCCTTCCTCGAGCATGTCGGCGTCCAGGGCGGTGCCCTGCTACTCCCGGGGGACCTCTTCGACTTCTGGTTCGAGTACGGCACCGTAATCCCCGGGCGCCATTTCCGCACGCTGGCGGCGCTCGCCTCGCTGACGGACGCCGGCGTGCCGGTGACGCTCGCCGGCGGCAACCACGATGCCTGGGGGGGCGCGTTCCTGCGCGACCACGTGGGCGTCACGTTCCACGACCGGCCGTTCGAGACCCTGCTCGGCGGTCGCCGCGCGCTGGTGGCGCACGGCGATGGCCTGGGCAAGGGCGACCTGAAATACCGGCTGCTCAAGGCGGTGATCCGCAGCCGTCCCGCGATCTGGGGATTTCGCGCGCTGCACCCCGTCTTGGGGCTGAAGCTGGCGGAGCGCATGTCCAGCACCGAGGCGAAGCCTGCAGAGACGCTGGCGCTGGCGGGACGCGCGGCCTTTCTGGAGGCCTGGGCGCGGGCCCGGCTGGCGGCCGATCCGGACCTGGGGTACGTGGTCTGCGGGCACTCGCACGTGCCCGCGGTGATCGAGGTCGAACCCGGGCGGTACTACCTGAACGCGGGTGCCTGGCTGGACCGCTTCAGCTACGTGCGGGTCACGGATGGCGTGCCCGAGCTGCGGTGGTGGCCGGCCTCGCCGGCGGCGCCTTCGCTCAGCTCGTGACGTGGCCGTAGGCCTCCGGGTCCACGTGCTGCACCGCTTCCATCAGCTCACCCACGAACAGTTGCCCGACTTCGCGAAAACGCATCGGTGAGTCGCTGGCCAGGAAGCGGTATCGGGGAGGCGACGCCGTGGTCCTGAGCAGCCCCGTGCCGCCCAGCACCCCGCGCACCTCGCGCGCCGTTTCCACCGCCGAATCCACCAGTTGCACGGTGGGCCCCATCACCTGTCCGATCAGGCCGCGCAGCAGCGGGTAGTGGGTGCAGCCGAGCACCAGCACATCGATGTGCTCCGCCTGCAGCGGCCGCAGGTACTCCTCCGCGATGAGGTGCGTGGCCGGATGCTCGGCCCACCCTTCCTCCACCAGCGGAACGAAGAGCGGGCAGGGCTGCGCGTAGACCTGCACGTCCGCCAGCTTCCGGCGCACGGCCAGGTCGTAAGCTCCCGAACGGATCGTGCCGAGGGTTCCGATCACCCCGACCCGTTTGCGGGTGCTGGCCGCCGCTGCCGCGCGTGCGCCCGGCTCGATCACGCCCACCACCGGCACCGGCAGACGGCTGGCCAGCCGCTCGCCGGCATAGGCAGTGGCCGTGTTGCACGCGATCACGATCAGCTTCACATCGTGCGCCAGCAGCAGTGCGGCCGCTTCCTCGCTGTACCGGATCACGGTCTCGCGGGACTTGGAGCCGTACGGTACCCGGGCCGTGTCGCCGAAATAGACGATGGACTCGCCGGGGAGGGCACGTACCAGCTCGCGGACGACGGTCAGCCCACCGATGCCCGAGTCGAATACGCCGATCGGACGGTCCGGCATGTCAGCGCCGACCGGGCCCGGGCAGTGGCACGTCGAAGCGCAGCGCTACGCCCCCGTCCCCGGTGGGCGTGGCGGTGATGTCGCCCGGGAACCCCTGCAGCTGCGCGGTCACGTAGGCATCGACCGCGCTCAGGAAGGTGAAGAACACGGTGTAGGTGATCCAGTCCTGCCGCTGCTGCTTGCGGGCCTTCACCAGGGGTGACAGGCGTGCCACGTCCGGATGCGCCGCGATCGCCGCGTCGTAGGCCAGCGGATCCGAGAGCCGCTTCCGGGCCACGGAGTCGGCGGCCATCAGGGCGTTGAGCGAGTCCTTGGCAATCTTGACGAAACCGCGCTCGCGATCCTGGGCATCCGCGAGCTTCCGCAGCGTCTTTCCCAGCATGTACCAGCTGCTGCCTTCGAGCGCGACGTAGAAGACGCCGCGCACGGGGGTACCGATCGAAAAGTGCCCCCAGCCGGGCACCAGCAGCGCCTTGATGAAGGCATTGCGAGGCGCCGTGTTCTCCCGCCGCGTACTGTCGGCCGGCAACGTGTCGGGCGCCACCTGGGCTGCCGCGGGGCCGGCCAGGGCGAGCAGCAGGCCGAGGGCGGTTACGAACCTGTGGACCACGCGTCGCCTTTCAGGGCTACGGGTCCGGCCAACCTGCCTCCGGGCACGGCCGCCGCGATCACCGGCATGCGGGCGGGGTGGATGGAGACCTCCATCTCCTGGATGCCCACCGGCTGGTGCAACTCGCCGTCCAGCTGCATGAACATGGGCGTGTCATCCAGTACCGTGATGCGGATTCGCTGCGCTCTCCGGGACATAACCTCCGGTTGCCCGACGTGGCGGCCGCGGATCAGGCGCACCGCCATTCCCGGGATGCGCAGCGGGCGCACATCGGCCACCACGCACAGGTCCAGCGCCCCGTCATCAGGCACGGCCTGCGGGCAGATGTGGAACAGTCCCCCAATGCAGTTGCCATTCGTCACTGCGATGGTCATGACCCGCTGCTCCAGCACCTCGGTGCCGGTATCCACCCGGAGCAGGATCGGGCGGTACCGGCGCAGGGCCTGCACCAGACCGGCGACGTACACGAGCTTGCCGGTGCGGCGCGGCATGGCCAGGATCTGACGCACGACCTCGACGTCGATGCCGGTACCCATCGCGTTGATGAAGTACTCGGCGGAATCCCCCCAGGTGACCTGGCCCACGTCGCAGGCGTAGCGCCGCCCTGCCGCCAGCGTGTCGTACGCCGTCTCCCGCCTCGACGTTCCCGGGATCGCCTTGACGAAGTCGTTGCCGGTGCCGATGGGGACGAGCCCAAGCGCGGTGTCGCTGCCCAGTCCCGCATCCGCCGCCTGCAGGATACCGTTGGCGACCTCGTGCATGGTACCATCGCCACCCACCGCCACGACCGTGTCCGCCCCGTCGGCGACCGCCTGCCGGGCCAGGCGCGTGGCATCGCGCGGTCCGGAGGTGGTGACGAGGTCGAACCTGAGGCCGCGCCGGGTGAGCTCCCGCTGCAGCTCCGGCTGGAGCTGGCGTCCCGCACCTCCGCGGGCGGCCGGATTGAGGATGACTAGCATGGCCAGAATCCTACCCGCGTTTGGTGGTCCCAGGCAACGGCTTTCCCCGGCGACCCGGTTCGCGCATCATTCGCCCGTCATGTTCAAGTCCCTGGAGTCCCTGGTGGCGGAAGCCGCCGCGACCGGGCAGTCCCTGCCCGTGGTGCTGCAGCTGGCGGAGGCGGATGAGAGCGGCCGCCCCGTGTCCGAGGTCCGGGAACGGGTCCGCAGGGTCCTGCTGGTCATGCGGGCGGCGGTGGCCGAGGGCCTCGAGGGAGAGGTGCGCTCGCGCAGCGGCCTCACCGGCGGACGCGCGGCCCGGCTGCAGCAGGGCGGCCCGCGCCTGCTCGGCGAGCGCGTGACCATGACCCTGGCCAGGGCCATCGCCACTCTGGAAGTGAACGCGGCCATGGGTCTGATCGTGGCGGCGCCCACGGCCGGAGCGGCCGGCGTGCTGCCGGCCATCGTGCTGGCGGCCGGCGAGTACCTCGAGCAGGACGAAGATCGCCTGATCGATGCCCTGATCGTGGCCGGCGGCGTCGGCGCGGTGATCGCGCATCGCGCCAGCCTGGCCGGTGCCGAAGGCGGCTGCCAGGCCGAGACCGGCTCGGCGGCCGGCATGGGCGCAGCCGCCGTCACCTGGCTGGCAGGCGGCAGCAACGACCAGGTGGCGACGGCGGTGGCGCTGGCGCTCCAGGGTATGCTGGGCCTGATCTGCGACCCCATTGGTGGGCTGGTGGAGATTCCCTGCATCTATCGCAACGCCTCCGCGGCCATGCAGGCGTTCGCGGCGGCCGAGATGGCCCTAGCGGGACTGGACTTCCCCGTCAGCGCCGATGAGGTGATCGACGTCATGGGCGAAGTGGGCCATGCCCTGCCCGTAAAGTACCGCGAAACCGCCCAGGGCGGCCTGGCCGCTACTGCCTCCGCCCGCCGGCTGGTGCAGATCCAACCTTCCCGGCATCCCAGCGGCATCAGCGGCTGACATGGTTTCGCTCTTCGACATCCTCGGGCCCGTCATGATCGGGCCATCCTCCTCCCACACGGCCGGCGCCTGCCGCCTCGGGCTCATGGGCCGAGGGATTCTCGGCGGCACCCCCGCACACGCCGCGATCAAGCTGCACGGCTCCTTCGCGGCCACCGGCGAGGGCCATGGCACCCACCGCGCCCTGATCGGCGGGCTGCTGGGCTTCGCGCCCGACGACCTGCGCCTCCGCTCCGCCTACCAGGAAGCCGAAGGCGCGGGGCTGCAATACCGCTTCGAGGAAATCGATCTCGGCGACGACGCCCACCCCAACTCGGCCGTGCTCCAGCTGGAAAAGGCGGACGCCACGGTCGAGGTGACGGGCGCATCCATCGGGGGTGGGAGCATCCTGGTGACCGGCATCGACGGCTTCCACGTCGAGCTCGGCGGCGACTACCACACGCTCGTGGTGCTCGCGCGCGACGAGCCCGGCACCATGGCGACCATTGCCGGCCTGTTCGCGCGGCGGGGAGTGAACGTTGCGACCATCCGGGCCGATCGGACCGGACGTCGCAAGGATGCGCTCATGACCCTGGAGGTCGATGAGCGCATCGCCGACGACGTAATCGCGGAATTGCGGCAGTACGACTGGTTGCGCTGGGCTCGCCGCGTTCCGAAGATCGCCGGCGGCTGAGACCCTACTGCTTCCCGCTCCGCAGCAGCGTACCCACCGTCATCTGCTGGAAGAAATCACGCATGTCGTTCGCAATGCGCTGCCAGCCGTCATGCGCCGCGCACGGCTCCACCGTCGAGCACATGCGGTGGTGCAGCAGGCACTGCAGCGGTTCCCCGATCGCATCGAAGGGCGCGATCACCTCCGCGAGCGTCAGCTCATGCGCCGGCTTGGTCAGCCGGAACCCCCCGCGCGGACCGCGCGTCGAGGCCAGCGTGCCCGCGTGGGCCAGCGTGTTCAGCACCTTCCCCAGATAGCGCTGCGGCACGCCCAGCGCTTCGGCCATCTCGTTCGCCGGGATCAGCCCCATGCCTTCCCGCTGGGCTAGATACAGCACCGCGCGCAGGGCATAGTCGGCACTGTGCGAGAGCACCCGCCAGCCGTGGGCTGCGGGTACCGCGGGTTCCTTCACGATAGCGGTCGTCACTGTCGGCTCCGTGGCAGTTGGCCCGGCGTGCGGACGCACGGGAATGGAATTTGGATAGTATGGTGTGAATGAGTCCCCCACAGCGAAGTCGGGTACGGGTGGATTTATTGTCGGGGAATGCAGGACACTGCAGGACCAAGAGCCAAGGGCCAAGGGCCAAGAAGGGACAAGAAGCAAGGGGGTGGCGGACCCGCGGGCCGAGCATGTCTTGGTGCCTGGCCCTTGGCACCTGGCCCCTTCCAACGGGTGCGCGAATGCGAGCAGCGGCGTGCGGGTGGCGGGAGTTGGGGCGGATGCATATTGCAGGCGGAAGGCAACACGCGGTGTCCTGTAACGGCGACCCGTGCCCCAGGAGTTCTATGAGCCTTTCCTCCCCGAGGTACCCGCAACAGCTCCAACCAAGCCCTGATGCGACCGCGTGGAGCGGTCCGAGCCCGGAGGCGTTCGTGCGTGCGCGGGAGCGACTGGAGAAGTACCTCAGTGTGAACGGGGTGCAGTACGCGGAGGAGTCGCACCGGCGCGCGTATACGGCGCAGCACGTGGCGGCGCTGGAGCACGTCCCCGGGCAGCAGTTCGCGAAGGTGGTGATGCTGATCGTGGATGGACGCCCGGTGATGGCGGTGGTGCCGGCCACGCGGGCCGTGCACTTCGATCGGGTGGCGATGGTGCTGGGGGCACACGAGGTACGGCTGGCCTGCGAGAGCGAGTTCGCGCCGCTCTTCCCGGATTGCGAAGTGGGGGCGATGCCGCCGTTCGGCAATCTGTACTGCGTGCCGGTCTACGTGGACGAATCGCTGGCGCGCAACGAGGAAATCGTGATCCAGGCGGGAACGCATCGGGACAGCATCCGGCTTCGGTACTTCGATTTTTCCCGTCTGGCCCAGCCGGTGGTAGCGCTACTCAGCAGCTGACCGCGAGGCGCCTGCAAGGATCGGGGTGCAGGCGGCTCAGGAGCCCTCGCGGATGCCGAACTTGTCCAGGCGGTAGCGCATCTGGTGGCGCGACAGTCCGAGCATCCGGCCCGCTTCCGTGAGGTTCCCGCGGGCATCGGCGCGCGGACGCACGAGGAGCGTGCGCGCGAGCGTTTCCAGGTTCATCGAAGCCAGCGTCAAGGCCGGATCGAGCGCGGGCCCACCCACGAGCAGGTCGGCGGGCAGATCGTGCGCGTGGACCTGCGGGCCTTCCGCCAGGAGCACCGCGCGCTCGATGGCGTTGCGCAGCTCGCGCACGTTGCCAGGCCAGCGGTGCTGCTCGAGGGCCTGGATGGCGTCGGGCGCCAGACCGACGAGCCGGCGGCCGAACTCGCGGTTGAAGTGATCCACGAAACTGGCGGCGAGCAGAGGGATGTCGCCCTTGCGCTCGCGCAGCGACGGGAGCGTGATCGGAAAGACGCGCAGGCGGTAGAGCAGATCGGAGCGGAAGCGTCCTTCCGCCACCTCGCGGTCGAGATCCCGGTTGGTGGCGGCCAGCAGCCGGATGTCGACGCGCAGGTCGCGGTTGCCACCCACGCGCCGGAAGGTCTTCTCCTCGATGAACTGCAGCAGTTTGCTCTGGAGGCGGAGCGATAACTCCCCGATCTCATCGAGGAAGAGCGTCCCGCCGTCGGCCAATTCCACCAGTCCCCGCTTCTGGCTGCGCGCATCGGTGAACGCGCCTTTCTCATGCCCGAACAGCTCCGACTCCATGACGGTCTCCGCGAGCGCGGTAGCCGTGATGTTGACGAACGGTCCCGTGGCGCGCGGGCTCAGGCGGTGGATGAGGCGGGCGAGCATCCCCTTTCCGGTGCCGGTCTCTCCCAGGATCAGGACGGTCGCAGAGCCGGCCGGGGCCACCCGCTCGACGAGCGTGAACACCTCGCGCATGGCCGGGCTGCGGCCCAGCATGTCGCCGCGCGCGCCGCTCGCGTCTCGAAGGGCGCGGATCTCGCGGCGCAGCCGGGTGACCTCGAGAGTGCCGGCGATGACGGACTCCAGCCGATCCAGCGAGAACGGCTTTTCCAGGTAGTCGCGCGCTCCGAGCTGCAGCGCCTTGACCGCCGAGGCAACGGTGGCGTTGGAGGTCATCATGATGCAGGGGATGCCGAGAGCCTGCTCGAACCCTTCGATCAGGTCGATCCCCTTCCCGTCCGGCAACATGATGTCGAGCAGCGCCACGTCCGCCGGCACGTCCTGTAC
>VEPF01000153.1:0-2634 GCA_012027055.1 Gemmatimonadota bacterium
CCATGAGCTGAACAGTGAGCGGCAGCGTGCGGGCGAGGTTCTTGGCGTCCACCACGTGCACCAGCACGTCCGCCTCGCCGTCCAGCACCAGCCGCTGCGCCACCCGCTCTTCCTCGGTGGTCGGCAGCAGCGAGTAGAGGCCGGGCGTGTCCAGCACCTCCGCGCTCACGCCGCCCAGGCGCGCACGGGCGCGCGTCACCTCGATGGAGGTGCCCGGGAAATTGGAGACCGTGACGTAGCAGCTGGTCAGACGGTTGAAGAGCGCGCTCTTGCCAACGTTCGGCGTGCCGATGAGCGCCACGCGGAATCCCGCGCCCGGCTCAGGCGCGCTCGTGCTGCCATGGCAACCCGCACCGCCCGTGACCGGCGGTGCCGGAAGCGAGAGCGTCGCCCGACTCATGCCGCGGCAGGCGGATCGGACGGTGCGCCGTGTACCGGCAGGGTGCGCGCATGACGCGTCATCCGCCGGGCGAAGTACTCCGCGACGGGCTCGGCCTCGCCGTTCGCGACCATGCGTTCGTAACGCACGGGCACGTGTGCGCAGAACGGCTCGGCCTCCAGGTAGTCCCCGGTCGTGGCATAGGCACGCGCCCGACTGCCGCTGCACACCGGCAGGTACTCGCACACCGCGCACTTGCCCTTGAGCTGCGTCTTGTCCCGCAGGGTGCGGAACAGCGGCGAGTGCCGGTACACGTCCACCAGGTCGGCCCGACGCAGGTTGCCGGCGCTCACGGGCAGGAACCCCGACGGGAAGAGCTCGCCGGTGTGACTCACGAACATGAAGCCATCGCCGTCGTTCACGCTGCGCGCGCGGCCGATGCCATCGCTCAACGAGATGCCGGCGCCATCCGTCAACACGTCGCTCGCTTCCCGGCGCCCCCCGTTCCGCCGTTCCGCCACCTTGCGCTGCAGCACCACCCGCGCGTACTGCGGCGCGGCCGTCGCCTTGATGTCGAAGGGCGCGGTCTTCGACAGCTCGTACAGCCGGTGGAAGACGCGCTCGAACTCAGCCGCGCTGGCCACGTCTTCGGGCTTCGCCCGCCCCATCGGCACCAGGAAGAACACCTCCCAGAACACGATGCCCAGCTCGGTCATGAGGCTGCACAGGTTCTCGAAATCGTCCAGGTTGTGGCGCGCGACCACCGTGTTCACCTGCGTCGAGAGCCCGATTTCCTGCGACGTCCTGAGAATCCGGATCCCGTGCTCGAACGACCCCGCCACCCGCCGGAATTCGTCGTGGATCCCCGGGTGCGAGCCGTCCAGGCTCACCGCCAGGCGCGCCAGCCCGGCCGCCTTCAGCTCCTCCAGCTTCGAGCGCGAGGTCAGCGGCGTGGTGGCGGGCGTGATCGCCATGCGCAGCCCCAGCTCCTTCCCGTACGCCACCAGCTCCACGAGGTCCTCGCGCTTCATGCAGTCGCCGCCGCTGAACACGAAGATGATCGGCCCGAAGCGCCGCACGTCCCGCAGCAGCCGCCTGGCTTCCTCGGAGGTGAGCTCGTCCGGGTGGCGGTTGGGCTGCGCTTCCGCGCGGCAGTGCTTGCAGGCCAGGTCGCAGGCCTGCGTGGTCTCCCAGATCACCAGGAACGGCGCCTGGTCGTAGTCGAGCCGTCCCCCTGGATGGCCGGCGCCCGGGTGTCCGTATGGTTTGTGCATGGCGGGAGCCTACTTGAGACCCGCTCTCAAGTCTGTCGGCATTTCCCCAATTCGGACGAAGGGGTCTGGATTAGCCGTGTAGGGACTTGCCCCACGGGCGCGGCGATCACGCGGCCGTATCCGAGCCGAGGGTGGCCGGTTCGCTCAGGTCGTCGGCGTGTGGGTCGGGCCCCGCGGTGGGGGCGTGGTGCCGTCCCAGGGGCGGGAAGATGAGGGATGCCGCGATGGCGCCGCCGATGAGGGTGCTGATGACGGCCAGGGAGATGGTGGTAGGCAGCTTGTAGAACTCGACCACCAGCATCTTGGCGCCGATGAACACGAGCACCAAGGCGAGGCCGTACTTGAGGTAAACGAAGCGATCGACGATGGCGGCGAGCAGGAAGAACATGCTGCGCAGGCCGAGGATCGCGAACACGTTCGAGGTATAGACGATGAAGGCGTCGTCGGTGATGGCGAAGATGGCGGGGATGGAATCGATGGCGAAGAGCAGGTCGGAGAACTCGACCAGCAGGACGACCAGGAGGAGGGGCGTGCCGAACCAGCGTCCGCCGTCGCGGACCAGGAAGCGGTCGCCGCGGTAGTCGGTGGTGATGGGCAGCAGCCGCCGGGCGGCGCGGACGATGGGATTGGCGGCCAGATCGGGCTCCTGGTCGTTCTTGAGGGCCATCTTGACGCCGGTGACGATGAGGAGCGCGCCGAAGACGTAGAAGACCCAGTGCCAGCGGTGCAGCACGTAGGCGCCGAGGCCGATGAAGGAACCGCGCAGGACCAGGGCCCCCAGGACGCCCCAGAAGAGCACGCGGTGCTGCAACGCGGCCGGGACGCCGAAGAAGGCAAAGATCATGACGATGACGAAGATGTTGTCGACGGACAGCGACTTCTCGAGCAGGTACCCGGTGAGGAACTCGAGGGCGACCTGGCTGCCGGCGCGGAGGTAGCTCCAGTAGTTGAAGAGGAGCGCGAGGCTGGTCGAGGCGACGG
>VEPF01000153.1:2644-4096 GCA_012027055.1 Gemmatimonadota bacterium
CTCGAGGTCGACCTGGCTGCCGGCGCGGAGGGAGATCTTGTAGTTGTAGATGAGCGCGAGGCTGATCCAGACGACGGTCCAGATGAGGGCTTCGCGCGGCCGGACCGCATGCGCCCGCCGGTGGAAAACACCGAGGTCGAGCGCCAGCATGAGCAGCACGAAGAGATTGAAGAGCAGCCAGCCGGTGATGCCGATCGTCATGCCCTCCCCCAGGGCAGCGGACTCAGGATCGGACGCGGCGGGCGGGCCGGAGACAGAAAGGGCGAGCCGCCGTGACGTCCATACGTCGCGGTGGTCTCGCCCCGATCGCTGCAGCCGGCCGGGTGTCCCGCGGGGCACCGTCCTGACGACCGGCCGCACCGGCGTCGCAGGATTCCGGCGCCGGTGGGCTACTCCCCAACACGATCTGAACGTTAACGGCGGCGCGCGCGGTGGACAACCGGGCGGTGTTCAGAGGGGATCGCCATTGAGGCAGAAGGTGCCGGAGGTGGGCCGGCAGCGGCAGCGCCGCAGCATGTTTGCGTCCGGAGACCCGGCCAGGAGCGGAGTGATCAGGTCGGCCAGCACCCCGATGAACGCGGGATCATGGTGCGGGATCATGACCCGGTGGAAGGCGAGCCCGCGGGCTTCGGCCAGTCCGCGGAGCTCGTGGTCGAGCTCGGCGAGGGTCTCCGACTGCTCGTGCATGAAGCTGACCGGATCGACGATGATGGCGTTCGCGGCGACGGCCGCGACGGCCGCGGCGATGTCGGGCTCCGTCCACTCGCCGCCGGGGCGGTTGGCATGGTTCTGGTAGCCCAGCTCGTAGCGGTCCAGGCCGAGGTCAGCGGCCAGGCTGTGGCAGAGGTCGCGCACGTACTCGTCGTAGCGGCTGCCGGCGAGGAGGTAGCGGCGGGGCGTACCGTGGGCGGAGAACACGACGCGCGTGCCCGGCTGGCGGAGGTCCAGGCCGGCGGCGGCGGCGGTAGCGCGCACCGCGTCGGCACGGAGCTGCAGGTAGCGTGGGTGGCGGTGCCAGCCGGCCAACTCGCGCAACTCGATGTCCGGGGCGCGCTCGCGCACGACGGCGGCGACCTCGGCCAGCGCAGCCACGGTGGTGGTGGGCCCGCAGAGCGGGTAGACCGGGAGCGCCACGATGCGCCCGGCCCCGCTCGCCACCGCCCGGTCCACGGCGGCCGGGATGAGGGGGTCGGTGAACTGCATGCCCTCGAGGACGACCACGTCGTGGCCGCGGCCGGCGAGCAGCGCGGCGAGCGCCTCGGCGTGCGCGCGGGCCTGAGCATGCAGGGGCGAGCCGCCGATGGCCTGATACTCGGCGATCAGCGAAGGGGCGCGCGCCGCGGCCAGGGCGCGGCTGCGCGCGGCCGCCTCCGGGCCGGGCATTCGGCCCTCGAGCGAGGCGATCAGGATGAAGAAGCGCTCGAGGAAGGGCACGCCCTCGGCGAGCGTGGC
>VEPF01000071.1:0-757 GCA_012027055.1 Gemmatimonadota bacterium
GCTGCTGGACGAGCCCACCAACCATCTCGACCTGGACACCACGCGCTGGCTGGAGGAATACCTGGCCTCCTCCGGCCTGACGGTGCTGGTGATCAGCCACGACCGGGCGTTCCTGGAGCGGGTGGCCGATCACATCCTGCACTTCGAGGGCGGCACGGCCACACCCTACCGGGGCAGCTTCAGCGCCTTCGTGCAGCAGCGGTCCGAACGGCGGCTGACGCAGCAGCGGGCGTTCGAGCAGCAGCAGCGGCTGGTCGCGCACGAAACGGACTTCATCCGCCGCAACATCGCAGGCCAGAAGAGCCGTCAGGCCAAGTCGCGCCGCGCCCGGCTCGAGCGGCTGCCGCGGCTGAGTGCCCCCGAGGCCGAGGAGGGCACCATGGCGCTCGCGCTCGCGCCGGCGGCGCGGGGCGGCGACCAGGTGCTGGTGGCGCGCGACCTGGCCGTGGCGGTACCCGGCCGGATGCTGCTGCGCGGCTTCGCCGGCCGGGTCCAGCGCGGGGACGTGGTGGGCCTGGTGGGCGCGAACGGGAGCGGCAAGTCCTCCCTGCTGCGAGTGATCGCGGGCGAGTGGGCGCCGGCGGCCGGGGAAGTGCGGGTGGGTGCGTCGGTGGACGTCGCCTACTACCGCCAGGACCTGGCCCAGGTGCCGCCGGACCGCACGCTCTTCGAGATCATCCACGACCTCCGTCCTCACTGGCACCGCGGCCAGGTGCACGGGCACCGGGGCCGGTTCGGCTTCTCCGGGGAAGAAGCC
>VEPF01000071.1:767-2243 GCA_012027055.1 Gemmatimonadota bacterium
GCGCTGGCCATGCTGATGCTCACCGAGGCCAACCTGCTGCTGCTCGACGCGCCCACCAACCACCTGGACGTGGAATCGATCGAGGCGCTGGAAGATGCGCTCGCCGACTTCGAGGGCACGGTCGTGCTGGTGAGCCACGACCGGGCTTTGCTGCGCGGTGTGGCCACCCGGGTCTGGGCGCTCGAGGCCGGTGCCATCGGCGAGTTCGAGGGGAGTTTCCCGGAATGGGAGGAATACGCCGCGACCCGGGCCGCGGCCCGCGAGCGGGAGCGGCGGGAGGCGGGAGAGGCGGCGCAGGCGGCACGGACCCGGAGCCAGCCGCGCAAACCGGAGCCGGACCGACAGCGAACCACGTTGCGCCGCCGGCTGCGGGCCGTGGTGGAGGAGGCGGAGCAGGAAGTCCGCAGGCTGGAGGTCCAGCTCGCGGAACTGGAAAGCGCGCTGGCGGATGGTTCGCTCTACCTGGACGGCGAGGGGGTGCGCAGGGCCGCCGAGCTGACCGCGCAGCGAGAGGAGTTGCGCGTCCAGCTGGGTCAGCGGCTGACCGCCTGGGAACAGGCGGCGGAAGCGCTGGAAGCCGCGGAGGGGTGAGCGGCGGCCGGCGCGCCGTGCGACCCGGGCGCCCGCGCACCTCGGGCCGTTGCCGCGGCCCAATATGGTCCTTACACTCCCGGGACTCCGTACTGGCGGTGGGCAGGGTCAACTCCGGGAGGTCGGTGTGCGTCTGATTCCGCGGGATGAAGAGTTCTTCTCGATGTTCGGGCAGCTGGCCCGGCGGCTGCAGAACTCCGCAGCGCTGCTCAAGGAGCTGCTGCAGCACACCGAGCGCATGGACGAGCTCGTGGAAGCCATCAAGCGCGAGGAGCACGCGGCGGACAACATGATGCGGGACATAGTCCAGCGTATCAACTCCACCTTCGTGACGCCCATCGACCGCGAGGACATCTACCACCTCGGCGCCAAGCTGGACAACGTCATCGATCTGCTGGACGGGGCCGCGCGCCGCGCGCAGATGTTCCGGATCCAGCACGTGCGCGCGCCCGCACTGCAGCAGGTGGACGTGCTGATCAGGGCGGCCGCGGCCATCGAACATGGCGTGGTCAACATCAAGAAGCGGCACGCCGTCGAGCAGGGGGCGCACGAGCTGAAGGCGATGGAGGAGGAGGCGGACGCGATCTACCACGCGGCCATCGGCGAGCTGTTCGACGGCAGCATCACGGATGCCATCGAGGTGATCCGCTGGAAGGAGATGTTCGACAAGCTGGAGGACGCCATGGACGAGTGCGAGGACGTGGCCAACGTTCTCGAGGGCATCTCCCTGAAGCACATGTAGCCGCCGGTGATCAGCTACGTCCTGATCATCATCGCGACGGCATTGGTATTCGACTTCATCAACGGGTTCCACGATTCGGCCAACGCGATCGCAACGGTCGTGGGCACGCGGGTGCTGAGCCCGCTGGTCGCGGTCGCGTGGTC
>VEPF01000071.1:2253-3293 GCA_012027055.1 Gemmatimonadota bacterium
TCATCAACTTCTCCGCGCTGTTCCAGGTCGGCACGGCCGTGGCTCATACGGTGGGCACCGGGATGATCCGCGTGGAGCTGGTGACGCCCGGCGTGATCTTCGGAGGTCTGCTGGGCGCGATCACCTGGAACCTGCTGACCTGGCTGCTGGGACTGCCCTCCAGCTCCTCGCACGCGCTGTTGGGCGGGTACGCGGGCGCGGCCATGGCGCGGGCCGGCTTCGCCGCCATCATCCCGGCCGGCTGGCTCACGGTGATCGCCTTCATCGTGCTCTCGCCACTGATCGGCATGCTGCTGGGCGGCGGCATCATGGTGGCGACGTTCTGGATCTTCCGCGGCACCCAGCCGCACGAGGTGGACCGGCTGTTCCGCAGCGTGCAGCTCGCCAGCTTCGCGTTTTTCTCGCTGGCGCACGGCGCCAACGACGCGCAGAAGACCATGGGCATCATCGTGGGGCTGCTGGTGGCCTCGCAGGCGCTCTTCGCAGATCAGACCGGTTGGCTGGGCCACCTGTACCTGGCCGACGCCGGGACGGTCCCACTCTGGGTCAAGACCGCGGCGCTGCTGGCCATCGCCCTGGGCACGCTCTTCGGCGGCTGGCGGATCGTGCACACCATGGGCTCGCGCATCACCCGGCTGACCGCGGTCGGCGGTTTCGCCGCGCAGACCGGCGGTGCGCTCAGTATCTTCCTGGCCACCGGCTTCGGGATCCCGGTGAGCACGACGCACACCATCTCGGGCGCGATCGTGGGCGTCGGCGCCGCGCACCGGGTCAGTGCGGTGCGCTGGGGGATCGCCGGGCGGATCGTCTGGGCCTGGATCCTGACCCTGCCGGTGTCCGCGGCGGTCGCCGCGTTATGTTATCTCCTGCTGGGCGTACTGGGACTCGGCTAGGAGCCCGTCCGGCCCGGTTGCGCGCGGCGCGTGGCTGCATGCGCATTTCATGGTTCCAGGATTTCAGACAGGGAGCGCCGAACCCGTGATCACCTATGTCCTGATCATCATCACCGCGGCGTTCGTCTTCGATTTCATCACCGGCTT
>VEPF01000071.1:3303-4091 GCA_012027055.1 Gemmatimonadota bacterium
GTTCACCTATGGCCTGATCATCATCTCGGCGGCGTGCATCTTCGAGTTCATCAACGGCTTCCACGACTCCGCGAACTCCATCGCGACGGTCGTGGGCACCCGGGTGCGCAGCCCGTTGATGGCGGTGATCTGGGCCGCGTTCTTCAACTTCGTGGCCCTGTTCCTGGTGGGCACGGCCGTGGCCAAGACGGTCGGGGCGGGGATGATCGACGTCAACCTGGTCACGCCCACGGTGATCTTCGGGGGACTGCTGGGCGCCATCACCTGGAACCTGATCACCTGGTGGCTGGGCCTGCCCTCCAGCTCCTCGCATGCGCTCATGGGCGGGTATGCCGGCGCCGCCCTGGCCCGGGCCGGGTTCGCGGCGATCATCCCCGCGGGCTGGACCAAGACCATCATCTTCATCGCGCTCTCGCCGCTGATCGGGTTGCTCCTGGGCGCGGGCATCATGACGCTGACGTTCTGGGTTTTCCGGCAGGCGCAGCCGCACCGGGTGGACCGGCTGTTCCGGGTGGCGCAGCTCGCCAGTTCCGCGTTCTTCTCGCTGGCGCACGGGGCCAACGCCGCACAGAAGACCATGGGCATCATCGTGGGGCTGCTGGTTGCCTCCCCGGCGCTGTTCGCGGGCCAGCCCGGATGGTTGAGCCCCCTGTATCTGCCCGACGCCAAGCACGTCCCGTTCTGGGTCGAGCTGGGGGCCCAGTTGTCCATCTCGCTGGGCACGCTCTTCGGCGGCTGGCGCATCGTGCACACCATGGGCTCGCGCATCGCCAAGCTCACGCCGGTGG
>VEPF01000396.1 GCA_012027055.1 Gemmatimonadota bacterium
CTACTAAGTCTATCCCGGGGCCCGGCGCCAAGCCGCATGGTCCCGCCAGTGAAGCACTCGGAGGACCATGATAGAGATCCAGATCGGGGAAGGCGACCGTATCGAGTGGGCGCTGAAGCAGTTCCGGCGCAAGATGCTGCGCTCCGGGCTGTTCAAGGACATGAAGAAGAAGCGCTTCTACGAGAAGCCCAGCGAGGCCAAGAAGCGCAAGGCCGCGGACGCCCGCAGGCGTAACGCGCGCGCGCGCCGTCGCCGCTGATCTGGCCGCGCCGCGCCCGAGGCGAGGCGCCGTCGTACATGAGCCGGTCCTGGTGAGCGGCAGGGCGTCCGAACGTCCTGCCGCTCTGCTGTTCCCGCAACCCCCGTTCGCATGCCTGGCCAATCCGTAGGGTTCGCAGATCTGCCCGGTAGCGGGGGACACGAGCGCGGCCTCCGCGATGTCCTCCGGTGGCAGCTGCAGCGCCTGCGGCACGGCCGTGCGCCCGATCCGCCGTCTTCGGCCTGGGCCCGCGCCCTCCCGGACGTGACACATGCGCCGGTACCTGCGGGCGAGTGCCGCATCACCTGGGTAGGTCATGCCACCTTTCTGATCCAGTTACCCGGGGCGAACGTCCTGACTGACCCGATCTGGAGTTCCCGGGCGTCCCCCGTGCCGTGGCTCGGCCCGGCCCGGCTGGTGCCGCCCGGCCTGCCCTTCGATGCTCTGCCGGCCATCGATGTGGTGCTGCTTTCGCACGACCACTACGACCACCTCGACCGGCCGACCGCCGAGCGGCTGCACGAGCGCTACGGCCAGCACATCACCTGGGTTACGCCGCACGGCTACGCCCGGTGGTTCGGCGGCCTGGGCGTGACGCGCGTGGCCGAACTGGACTGGTGGCGGACGGCTACCTTCGCGGACGGCCTAGCCTGCACCGCACTGCCCGCCCGCCACTGGAGCCGGCGCCTGCCGTGGGAAACGGCCCAGCGGCACTGGGCCTCCTTTGCGCTCGCTGCGCCCGGCGGGGTGCACGTATACTTCTGCGGCGACAGCGGCTACACGCCGTCGTTCGCGGCCATCGGCGAGCGCGCCGGCCCGTTCGACGTGGCCCTGCTGCCGATCGGCGCGTACGAACCGCGCTGGTTCATGCATACCGCCCACATGAATCCGGAGGAGGCCGTGCAGGCCTGGCTCGACCTCGGCGGCCGTGGCCTGTTCGTCCCGATGCACTGGGGCACCTTCCGGCTCACCGATGAGCCGCCCCTGGAGCCGCCGGAACGATTGCGCGCGGCCTGGGCAGAGCGCCGCCTGCCGGGCGAAGCGCTGCGAGTCCTGCGGCACGGTGAGACCGCCAGAGTGCAGCGTGCGGGAGGCGAGCGTGCCGAACCGGCCTGATCCGGTCGCTGACCTGGAGCTCCTCATCAGGTCGCGCTACGGCCTGATCCGGGTCGATTCCGACGAGGACGACCGGGTGCTCGCGCTGCTGCGCCAGCTCTCCGCGCGCCTCGACCTGCCGCTCTTCACCTGGTCGCGCCCGCGTGGCCTGCGCCGCGACGGCCTGGAGAACGCCGTCTACGACACCCAGGACCCGGGCCGCGCACTGGCCCACGTGCTCGCCGCGCAGATGGGCGCCATCTACTGCTTCGGCGGCGGGAGCGCCCTGGTCGCGAACGAGCTGCACGCCGAGCAGCTCAAGGAGATTGCGGGCGCGCTGGGCAGCAGGGCCGGGGCCCTGGTGCTCACCGGCACCGATGCGTCACTGCCGCCCGCGCTGCAGCGGCTGGTGGCCACCTTCCGGCTGCCGGCGCCAGAGCCGGCGGAATACCGCCTGCTGCTGCAGCGCATCCTCCGCGACACCGGCCGCCGGGCCAGCGTCTCCGTCGAGCTGCTGCCGGACGAAGAAACCCGGCTGTTGCAGAGCCTCCGGGGGTTCACACTCCTGGAAGCGGGGAAGATCCTCACCCGGGCCATCGTCGAGGATGGACGGCTCACCGCGGCCGACCTCCAGCACGTGCTCGCTGCCAAGCGCGAGATCGTGCAGCAGGACGGCGTCCTCGAGTACTATCCGGTCGAAGCCAATCTCGCCGAAGTGGCGGATCTCGCCGGCCTCAAGGGCTGGCTCGCGAAACGCCGGAGCATCATCACTGCGCCCGAACGCGCGCAATCGTTCGGGCTGACTTTCCCGAAGGGCCTGCTGCTCATCGGCGTGCCCGGCTGCGGCAAGAGCCTGTGCGCGAAAGCTGTGGCCATGGAGTGGGGACTGCCGCTGCTGAAGCTCGACACCGCCGCGCTTTACAACAAGTTCGTCGGTGAGACCGAGAAGAACTTCCGCCGGGCCATGCAGGTCGCCGAGCGGGTCGCACCCTGCGTGCTCTTCATCGACGAGCTGGAAAAAGCCTTCGCCCAGGGTGGCACGGAGGATGGCGGCCTGTCCCAGCGCGTCCTGGGCACCTTTCTGTCGTGGCTGCAGGAACGAAGCGCGGACGTGTTCACCGTGGCCACGGCCAACGACGTCTCCCGCCTGCCGCCCGAGTTCCTGCGCAAGGGACGCTTCGACGAGGTGTTCTTCGTGGACCTGCCTGACGCCGAAGCGCGCCGGCAGATCCTGCAGGTGCACCTGCGCAGGCGGAAGCAGGACCCGGCGCCCCTCGACGTGGCGCGGCTGGCCGCGGCCGCGGAGGGCTTCAGCGGCGCGGAGCTGGAGCAAGTCATCGTCTCCGCGCTGTACACCGCCTTCGCTGCGGACGGGCCGCTCAGCACCGAGCTGTTGCTCCGCGAGATCGCCGCTACGGTCCCCCTCAGCACCACCATGGCCGAGCGCATCGCCTCGCTGCGCGCATGGGCAGGGGACCGCACCGTCCCGGCGAATTGAAAAACCAAGGGGCGCACCCGCCGGCGCGCCCCTTTCCCCCTTCCCGTTTCCCTTTTCCCGCTGCCCGTTTCGTCACCACCCCGGCATCAGGTTGAATCCGAAGTGCCAGCCCTTGTCCGGCCGCTGGAACGGGTACGCGAGATAGGACTCGAGCACCATGTAGCCGAGAATGTTGATGCGCGCACTCACGCCGGTGCTGAACACCGCCTTCCGGTCCGCCTCGTTCACCTGCAGGCCGGTCGCGCCCACCTTGCCCCACGCGTAACCGACATCGAAGAACGGAGCCAGCTCCGTCGGCAGGAACGGGAAATTGATCAGTCCCAGCTCGCTCACGCCGAATAGCGGGATGCGCAGCTCGGCGCTGGCCAGGGCGATCTTGGTGCCCCACAGTCGGTCGAAAGCCGGGCAGGTCGCGGTGTTACCCTGGCACTCGACCGCATCGAAAGAAGAGCTGGCATAGCCGCGGACCAGCGCCTCCTGCCCCAGGAAGAGCGGATACAGCAGCAGCTCGCCCGAGCTGGTCACGCCTTCCGCGTCCCGGCCGTAGCGGCCGTAGTGCAGGCCGCGCACCGCGAACGTCACCGGTCGCAGGAAGAAGTAGCGCCGGTAGTCCGCCATCAGGGTCTGGTAGTTGAGCGTTCCCAGCGTCGGCGACACGTCGAGGCGGAAGCGCTCGCCTGCCACCGGAGAGGTGAACCCGAAGTAGGAGTTGTCCCCGACCACCGCGATGCCGCCCGCGAGGGAGTAGATCGGGTCCGGGGCCGCCAGTTCCTGCTTGCTGAACTGCCCGGTCAGGTTGCCCGCGATGTCCACGGCGTACGACCACTGCTCGATGTTGAAACCGTAGCGCGTCGCCCCGGCGTACGCCTCGATGCGCCGGGTCTGCGAGAACGGATACTGCAGCATTCCCGCCAGCTGGTCGACGTAGATCCGCTGGAAGATCTGCAGGTAGCTGAGATCACCGTTCTCGTCCTGGCCGTAGCCGCTGTAGCCGGTGAGGTAGGGAATGTGACCACCCTGCACGCCCCAGTTCCAGCGGCGGGCCATGTTGGTGTAGGCCGCCATGCCGCCGATGTCCTTGAACGTGCCGTTCGCCTGCAGGGCCGCTCCCAGCTGATGGTCACCCAGCATGTCGCCGAAGTACATCGATACGCCGCCCGCCCCACCGCCCGAAAAAGGGCCCGTGCCGACGCCCACCCCGATCGATGGTGGTCCGATGTACTCGAGGC
>VEPF01000105.1 GCA_012027055.1 Gemmatimonadota bacterium
GCCGCAGGCCGGGGCGCCCGCGGCGACGCCGGCCCCAGTGCCGGCGGGCGCGGCGGACACCGGCAAGCGCAAGCTGCCGGCCTGGGCACTGCCCGCGGCGGGCGTGCTGATCGTGGCCGGCGCCGCCGGTTTCTGGGCGCTCGGGCGGGGTGGCCAGGAGACCCCGGAGACCCAGGACGTCGCCAGCGCGGAGGGGGCGGCGCAGGCCGCGTCCGGGTCCGAGCCGATGCCGCCCGCGGTCGAAACGCAGACCGGGCCCGCGCCGGCCGTGACCACGCCGGCCGCGCCGGTCGATACGCCCAAGGCGCAGGTGCGCATCCGCGGCACACTGCCCGCCGCCGTGCGCGCGTTCGCGAACGGGGCGCGGGTCGAGCTCGTGGATGGCGCGCTCTTGCTGGCGCCCGGAGAGTACACGCTGCGGCTCGAGGCCGACGGCTACGAGCCGGTGGTGTGGCGCAATCTCCGGCTCTTCTCCGACCAGCAGCGCGACTGGACGCCCACGCTCCGACCGATCGTCTCGGCCGTGACTCCGGAGGCGCCGCCCGCCACGCCGGTGCAGCCGCCGCCCCAGCCGGCCAGGCAGCCGGCCCAGCAGACCGCGGCCGCGACGCCGCTGCCGTATCCGCAGCTGGTCGAAGCCGAGGTCCGGCGGCTGGCGCGCGCGCTCGAGTCCGGCCGGGTGGCCGAGCTGAAGCGAGTCTACTTCGCCATGCCGGCCCCGCAGGAGACGGAGTGGACCCAGCTGCTGGCATCGGCCCAGGGCGCGACGCGCGCCGAATACCGCGTCCTGCGCGCCGATGAGGCGCAGCAAACCGCGACCGTCCTGCTGCAGCTGGTCGAGGTGTCGGGCGGCAAGAAGCTGCTGGCCGCGATCTACGATCTGCGGTTCTTCCCGAGCGCGAATGCGCTCCGACTGATCAACATGCAGCGCACGCAGTGAACGGCGGGCGAGCTTTCGCCCGAGGCGGACTTACAGTGATTCGGTGATGGCGCACAACCGCAGGGAGGATGGCCATGAAAGCACGGCTTCTGTCACCCCGTGAGGACCAACCGCGCCGGCGCGTGCGAGCCGCCCTGGCCTGGTCTCCCGCATTGCTCGCGCTGCTCGCGCTGCCCGCGCCCGCGCCCGCGCAGGTGGCGCCGCTGATCTTCATCACCGAGCCGGCGGAATGGCAGGCCGGCAAGCCGATCGTGATCCCGGCCGGCAAGACCGTTCGGGTCACCGGCGTGGTGAGCCATCCGTCCGGCGTGGTGAAGGTGCTCGTGGACGGCGAGGAGGCGGACGTCGAGCCGGATCCGTCGGGCACGGACCTCTTCAAGTTCGAGAAGGTCATCACGGCGGGCACGAAGGCGCGCGAGATCTCGGTCACCATCGTGCCCAAGGAGAGCCAGAACTTCACCAAGAAGTTCGGCCTCGAGCTGCAGCCCGGCGCGGCTCCGCCCGCCCGCGACACCACCGCGGCCAAGCCGCCGACGCAACCGGTGACACCGCCCGTGGCGCCGCCGGTGACGCCGCCGCGGGATACGGCGCGCGCGGCGCCCACGCCCGAGACGCCGCAGCAGCTCGGTCTGCCGAACCCGTGGAAGGGTTTCACCATGCGGGCCATCGGGTACGGCGGCCTGGCGGCGGCCGGCGCTTACTTCATGACCAAGACGACCACCTCGAATTCCGTGGTGTGCACGGGCGGTGACTGCTTCAACCGCGAGGAGACCAAGGCCTCCGGGAAGGGGCTCGGCCTCGCGCTGATCGGCGTGGGGGTGGCGGGCGCGGTGATCGACGGGATCATGACCTCCGGCAAGGCCAAGGCGCAGGCGCAGCCCACCAATGTCTGGGGCTCGGCCGACACGCCGCTGCGCCTGGAGCGGCCGGGCCTCAGCGCCACGGCGGAGCGCGTCACCCTGGAGCTGGTGCGGCTGCGCTTCTGAGCGCGCACCCCCCGGCTCCCGCGATTCCCGGATCGCGCACGGCCGCGCAGCGGAGGCAGGCTCTCCGCTGCCCTGCTGGCGTATCCGGCCTGCCCGCCTTAATACATCCCCGATGAGCATCACCTTCGGAGCCGACCGGCGCGCCGACGATCTATCGCTGCTGCCCGCGGTGCGGCGCGTGGCGCTCGCCACCAGCGATGCGGCGCGCAGCGCCCGGGACAGCGCCATCCGCACGCGCGTGCTCCTGCGCAACGCCGGTGTGCCCGTGGTCCGCCTGTTCGCCCCGGAGCACGGCCTGCACGCGGCCGCGCCGGCCGGCGCGCCGGGCGCGGCCGCGCGCGACCCGCTCACCGGCCTGCCGGTGGTCAGCCTGTACGGCGAGCGCTTCGCGCCCGACCCCGAGTCACTGCGCGATCTCGATGCGGTGCTCTTCGACCTGCAGGACGTGGGCGCCCGGCCCTACACGTTCGCGTGGACCATGACCCACCTGATCGATGCCTGCGCCGCGGTCCGCATCCCCGTGATCGTGCTGGACCGGCCCAACCCGCTGGGGGGCGCGCTGGGCAGCGTGGAGGGCCCGGTGCTCGAGCCTGCCCACTGCTCCTTCCTGGGCCGGCATTCGCTCCCGCTCCGGCACGCGCTCACGCTCGGCGAGCTGGCCCGCCTGTGGCAGCGCGAACGCCGGCCGGCGGCGGACGTGCGCGTGATCGCCTGCCACGGCTGGACGCGCGACCTGCTCTGGCCGGCCACCGGCCTGTCCTGGACGCCACCCTCGCCCGGTCTGCCCGCCTGGGACGCGGCCCTCCTGTACCCGGGACTGGTCCTGTGCGAGGGAACCAACCTGAGCGTGGGACGCGGGACGTCGCATTCCTTCCAGGCCGTGGGCGCTCCGTGGCTGGAACCGGCCGCGGTGATCGGGCGCATGGAGGAGCGGGTGCTGCCGGGACTGGCGTTCGAGGCGACGACGTTCACCCCGACCACCGGACCATACGCCGGCTCGGAGTGCCACGGCGTGGCGCTCTTCGCGCTCGATCCGGGCGAGGTGCGGCCGGTGAGCGCCGCGCTCTCGCTGCTGGCCGACATCGCGTCCGAGCACCCGCGCGAGCTACGCTGGACTGCCTACCCGACCGCCGCCAACGCGGCCGGCGAGGGGCATTTCGAGCGGCTGGCCGGCACGCGCGGCGCCCGGCTCGCCATCGAGAAGGCCATGACCGGCGATGGCGCGGTCACGCCCGCCGTGCTCGCGCGCCTCACCGCCTCGCCCGGCTGGGCGGATCGCTGGCAGGCGGCCCGCATCTACGAGTAGACCACGGCCGCACCGCGGGGCGTACCGCCCGTCCCGCGCCGGTTGATGCCACCCCCCGCACGGAATACCTTCCGCTGGTCCGGCCGGGTCTGGCCCACCGGGCGTTCCGGCAGTCATCCAGCTTACGACGGAGACGGTCATGTTCCCCACCAAGATCTGGCGTATTCAGGCGGGCTTCCTGCTATTCCTGCTGGCCGCCCCCGCAGCGCTGCGGGCGCAGGCGGATGCCCTCGACATCCCCTACACGAAGTACGTGCTGAACAACGGACTCACGCTGCTCGTACACGAGGACCACAAGGCCCCCGTGGTGGCGGTGAACGTGTGGTACCACGTGGGCGCGAAGAACGAGAAGCTCGGGAAGACGGGGTTCGCGCACCTGTTCGAGCACCTGATGTTCAACGGGTCCGAGCACTACAACCACGACTACTTCCAGGTGCTGGAGCCGATCGGCGCCACCGACCTGAACGGCACCACCAACAACGACCGCACCAACTACTTCGAGACCGTGCCGAAGAACGCGCTCGACATCGCCCTGTGGATGGAGTCGGACCGCATGGGCTGGATGGTGGGCGCGATCGACCAGGCCAAGCTGGACGAGCAGCGCGGCGTGGTGCAGAACGAGAAGCGGCAGGGTGAGAACGAGCCGTTCGGGGTGGTCGGTGAGCTGATCGCGGAGAACACCTACCCGAAGGGGCACCCCTACTCCTGGGACGTGATCGGCGCCATGGAAGACCTCGGGGCCGCCTCGCTGGATGACGTGAAGGAGTGGTTCCGCACGTATTACGGGCCCAGCAACGCGGTGCGGTCGATCGCCGGCGACATCACGCCGGCGGAGGCGA
>VEPF01000349.1 GCA_012027055.1 Gemmatimonadota bacterium
GTGGTTAAGCCGATCTACAAGACGTCCACGTTCTTCCCCGCGCCGCAGCCCGAGGGCGAACCCCGCTACACGCGCTACGCCAACAACCCGAATCACCAGCTGCTGGCCCGCCGCATCGCCGCGCTCGAGGGCGCCGAAGCCAGCCTGGTGGTGGCCAGCGGCAACGCCGCTTCCGCGCTCACCCTGCTCACGCTCTGCGCCGCCGGCGACCACGTGGTGGCCGCGCGCGAGCTCTATGGCGGCACGCTCCGCCTGCTGAACCGCGAGCTGCCTCGCCTGGGCATCGCCACCAGCTACGTGCCGCTCGGCGGCGACTGGGCCGCGGCCGTGCGCCCGAATACCCGCGTGCTCTGGCTCGAGCTGCCCGTCAATCCCACGCTGCGCATCCCCGACATCCGCCCCGTCGCCGCACTCGCGGCGGCGCGCGGCATCCCGCTGGTGGTGGATGCGACGTTTGCCACGCCCATCAACTTCCGGCCCCTGGCCTGGGGCGCGTCCATCGCCCTGCACAGCGGCACCAAGTACCTGGGCGGGCATTCCGACCTGACCGCCGGGGTGGTCTCGGGGAACGCGGCCCTGATCGAGGAGATCCGGCAGCAGCTCATCAGCTTCGGGCCGGTCCTCGATCCCCACGCGGTGTGGCTGCTCGAGCGGGGCGTGAAGACGCTCGACGTGCGTGTCACACGCCATAACGAGAACGCGCTGCGCCTCGCCACCTGGCTGGCCGCGCACCCGGCCGTGCTGCATGTGCACTACCCCGGGCTGCCGTCGCACCCGGACCACCAGCTCGCGCGCACGCTGCTCGACGGGTTCGGCGGCATGGTGTCCGTGGTGGTGCGGGGTGGCGATGAGGCCGCGCTCCGCGTGGTGAATCGCCTGCGTCTGCTCTGTCTCGCGCCCAGCCTCGGGGGCGTCGAGTCGCTGGTCTCCATGCCCTGCTTCACCTCGCATTCCGCGCTCCCGCCCGCGGAGCGGCACGCGCTCGGCATCGCCGACGGCTTCATCCGCATCTCCGTGGGTATCGAGGCCGCCGCCGACCTGATCGCGGACCTCGCGCAGGCGCTCGCTCCCGAGGTGCCGGCCGCCCCGTGAGAAAACTGCTCCTGGCGGTTCTCGTACTGCTGGTGCTGCTGCTCGCTGCGGTTGCAGCGGGCAGCTGGTACCTGCGCACCGCGCGCCCGCTGCGCGACGGCGCCATCGCCCTGCCGGGCCTCCGCGCGCCCGTCGAGATCTGGCGCGATTCCCTGGACGTGCCGCACGTGTTCGCGGCCAGCGAGGCCGACCTGCTGTTCGCGCAGGGATACCTGCACGCGCAGGACCGACTCTGGCAGCTGGAGCTGCTGCGGCGCGCCGGCGAGGGGCGCCTGAGCGAGCTGTTCGGCAGGCGCACGCTCGCCGCGGACCGCTTCCTCCGCACGCTCGAGCTGGCGCGCATCGCGGGCCGCGATGCGGCCGCCGCGGACCCGGCCGCGGGCACGCTCATGGATGCGTATGTCGCGGGCATCAACGCCTGGCTGCGCACCCGCACCGGCGCGCTCCCGCCCGAGTTCGTGCTGTTGCGCGCGCGGCCCGAGCCCTGGACCCGGATGCACAGCCTGCTGGTCGGGCGCATGATGGCGCTCGATCTCTCGCTCTACTACCACGCCGTGGCCGTGACGCGTGCCGCGCACGGGCTGGACAGTGCCCGCGCCGCGGTGCTGCAACCGCTCTATCCCGAGTGGGGCGTCACCACCCTGGAGAGCGCGCCGCTGCCGCTGCCACCGGCAGCCGCGGCCGTGCTGGCTGGCGCGAGCATCGCGCGCGCCAGCAACGCGTGGGTGGTGGACGGGCGCCGTACCCGGTCCGGCCGGCCCATCCTGGCCAACGACATGCACCTGAGTCTCGGCGTGCCGGGCGTGTGGTACCTCATGGCCCTGCACGCGGATTCGCTCGCGGTCACGGGCATGTCGCTGCCCGGGGTGCCCTACATCATCGCCGGGCACAACCGCGCCGTGGCGTGGGGCTTCACCAACGCCATGCTCGATGATGCGGACCTCTTCCTGGAGCGGCCCGACCCGGCCGACAGCGCGCGCTACCTCACCCCGGACGGCAGCCTTCCGTTCGAGTACCTGACCGACACCATCGCCGTGCGCGGCCGCGAGTCGGAGATCTTCCGCCACCGCCGTACCCGCCATGGTCCGGTCGTCAGCGACGTGGAGGCCGGGCTGGGCGGCCTGCCGGTTGCGCTCCGCTGGGCATCGCAGGACCCCGCCTCGCCCATCGCGGGTGTGCGCGGCCTGAACCATGCCCGCGACTGGACCACGTTCCGCGCCGCGGTCGCGCAGTTCGATGATCCGCATCAGAACGTGGTGTTCGCGGACACCGGCGGCGCGATCGGCTACGCGCTGGGCGGGCGGATTCCTTTCCGCGGCGACGGTACTCGCCGGCCGCCCACGCTGCCGGTCCCCGGCTGGACCGGCGAGTGGGACTGGCGCGGCTACCTGGAAGCTGCGGCCCACCCCGCGCTCCTCGATCCGCCGCGCGGCTACATCGTCACCGCCAACAACCGCCAGGCGCTGGGCGCGCTCGGCGACCGCATCGGCACCGACTGGGCCTCGCCTTTCCGCGCGGAGCGCATCACCCAGCTGGTGAGCCACGCCGGCGCTCTGACCACGCCGGCCGTGCACCGCATGCAGCTCGACGTCCGCGACGCCCACGCGGAGCGCTACCGCGACCGCGCCGTGGCGGCCGCGCGCGCGGCCGGCGACTCCGCCGCGGCGGACGCGCTGGCGTTCTGGGACCTGCAGGCGTGGACGGAATCGCAGCCGGCCGCGCGCTACTACGCGTGGTACGCCTCGCTGCGCGCGCAGCTGGCGGGGCGGTTGTACGGCGACACGGCCGGCTACGTGCCCGAGTACGTGGTCGATGCTGCACTCGAGCAGCGGGCGCTCCCCTGGCTGTCCGGCCACACGGCGCGCGCCGCGTTCGATTCCGCCAGTCGCGCCGCCTTCCGCGCTGCCGCGCCGTTCGTCGGGGACCGCAACTGGGGCGACATCCACAGCGTCCGCATGGAGCACGGGCTGGGAGGCGTCGCCTGGCTGCGACGGATCTTCCGGCTCAACCTCGTGCAGCGCCGCGCGCCGGGCTCCGAGAACACGGTCAATGCCGTCTACGCGCGCGCGCCGGGCCTGCCCGCGGTGGGCGGCTGGGGCGTGAGCCAGCGCCACGTGGTGGACCTGGGCGACATCGACGGCGGCGGCGGCTTCATCATCGCCACCGGTCAGTCCGGGCTCCCGTTCGATGCGCACTACCGGGACCAGTTCGAGAAGTGGCAGCATGGCGGCCTCTGGCTGCTGCCGCTCGACCGGGGCCTCGCCGCGGCCCGCACCGTGCACCGGCTCACCCTGCGCCCCGACTGAAGCCACCGGACCGGACATGCCCCGTCACGAACACGATCCCGCGGCGGTCTTCGACCTCGCCGTCATCGGTGCCGGTCCGTGCGGTCTGGCCGCCGGCATCGCTGCCCGCCGGGCCGGCCTCTCCTGCATCCTCTTCGATGCGGGCTGCGTCGCTTCTTCCATCGCGCAGTATCCCGTCTGGATGACCTTCTTCAGCACCGCCGACCGGCTGGAGATCGGCGGCGTGCCGTTCGTGGTGGCGGGAGACCGGCCCACGCGCCGCGAAGCGCTCCGCTACTACCAGCGCCTCGCCCGCGAGTACGCGCTGGACGTCCACCAGTACGAGCCGGTGCTGACCGCGACCGGCGCCCGCGGCGAATTCACCGTCCACACCCGCGATCTCCACGCGCGGGAACGCGCCTACCGGGGCCGCAACCTGGTCGTCGCGACCGGCTACTTCGACTCGCCCAACCTGCTCGGCATCCCCGGCGAGCAGCTGCCCTCGGTAGCGCACGGCTACCGCGAAGCTCACGCCTACTACGACCAGGACGTGCTCATCGTGGGCGGCGGCAACAGCGCCGTGGATGCCGCGCTCGAGCTGTACCGCTGGGGTGCGCGCGTCACCATCGTCCACTTTCTTCCGGAGCTGGACCCGAACGTCAAGCCCTGGGTGCGGCCGGAGCTCGAGGCCCG
>VEPF01000257.1:0-3409 GCA_012027055.1 Gemmatimonadota bacterium
GTGTGGTTGACGTGCCAGTTCAGGTCCAGGTCGCGCACCATCACGGGCAGCTCGACCGCGCGCTCGGGCAGCGCGAGCTCGGGCAGCGGCTCGAAGGGATCAGCCAGGGCGCGGCGGTCCAGCACGAACTCGCGGGGCACGACGTCGCCCAGCGAACGAGGCCGCCGCGTCCGCACGTCCAGCACCATCCACCCCGTGGTGGCGAGCGCGATCAACTCGCCGGCGGCGTCGGTGACCTCGAAGTCGCGGGTCGCGAAGCGGCCGTGGCGGGCGGACGGCCAGGTGAGGACCCGGATCTCTTCCGCGTACCCGGGGGCGCGCAGCAGCCGGAGGTGATAGCGAGTCAGCACCCACATCAGGCCGCGCGGCACGAGGTCGTGGTAGGCCAGGCGCCAGGTGGCCGCGTGCTCGCCGGCCGCGTCCTCGAGGAAGCCGAGCAGGGCGGAAGGGCGGACCAAGCCGTTCGCGCCCACGGCATGCGTGGCGATCCGGTAGCGACGCTCGTGCGTGAGCTGCATGCGCTCAGCGCCCCGGCTTCGTCTCGAGCACGATGACCCGGTCCGGCGAGGCGGGGGCGCTCGCGGGCGGGAGGTCGATGGTGAGGCCCGCCGGCGACTGGACGAACCTGACTGCCCGGCCGCCAGTCAGCTCGCGGGCGTGCAGCACGCGGGCAGGGAGGGGTGGCAGGGACAGGGCGGGATCGGCCCAATCGAGAACGTGCACGAAGACCGTATCGGCGCGCTGCGTGGTCACGCCCCAGGGGCGGGGTGTCACGGGCCCGGCGCGCGTCCCGTAGATGGCCGGGCCGTACTGCTGCAGCCACCGGCCCAGGTCGGTGAGGCGTGCGGCGGCCTCGGGCTGGATGGTACCGTCGGGCCGCGGCCCGAAGGTAAGCAGCAGGTTGGCGCCGTAGCCGGCCGCGCGCACCAGGTAGCGGACCAGCTCGGGCACGGACTTGAAGGTGGTATCCGTGATGTTGAAGCCCCACGACCGGTTCATGGTGAGCGATGTCTCGAGCGGCAGCGCGCCGATGGTCGTGGTGTTGAAGCCCGCGGTGTTGGCCCCGGGCAGGTCCTGCTCGAACGTCTGCGCATCTTCACCGGGCAGCGGCGCCAGATGGTGATTCGGGATGATGAGTGCGTCCGGGCGCAGGCGGTGGATCAGGCCGTAGGTCCGCTGCAGCCGCCAGTCCGCCTGCGGTTTGTCCCACATCCCGTCGAACCAGATGCCGCCGATCGGGCCGTAGCGGGTGAGCAGCTCGGTGAGTTGCGCATCCATGAAATCCAGGTAGCGGTTCCAGTCGCCGCTCTCGGGACGGCCGGTAGCCAGACCGGTTCCGCCGCGCGGGAAGTAATCGGGGTGATGCCAGTCGAGCTGCGAGTAGTAGAAGAAGAGCTTGATGCCCTGCCGCTCGCACTCGTCCGCCAGCTCCTTGAGCGGATCCCGCCCGAACGCCGTCCAGTCCGCGATGTCGTAACGCGTGGCGTTCGACGCGAACATGGAGAAGCCGTCGTGGTGGCGGGCGGTGATGGTGATGTAGCGCATGCCCGCAGCTTTCGCGAGCGCCACCCACGCGCGCGCGTCGAACTTGACGGGATTGAACGTGGAGGCCAGCCACTCGTAGCGCGCCACCGGGATGGCGCGGTTCTGCATCACCCACTCGCCCTGCCCGAGCAGGCTGTAGACGCCCCAGTGGATGAACATCCCGAACTTCGCGTCCTGGTACCAGGCGCGCGCGGCCTGCCGCGCGGGCGGGATTTCCTCGTCCTGCGCGGCCGCGCCGGCCGGCGCCCCGAGCAGGGCGCCGGCGAGGAACAGGGCGGCGAACGGCTGCAGTCGCTTGCGCATGGCTGGCCTTTCTGTGCGGTGCCTACCGGCTCCAGGGCGGCACGACGTTGTTGGAGCGCGCGTACGCGATCAGCTGGCCCAGGTGCTCGTGCAGGTGCGTGGCGGGCATCACCCACCAGCTCAGGCCGTTGCCCCGGCCACCGAAGGCGCTGATGGTCTTGTCCAGGAAGGCCTGATCGGTTCCGCCCATCGAGGTCCGCAGGTACGCGAACGAGTCCCGCACGTGCTGCACGGCCTGTGCCTTCGTCACCGCCTGCTTCTCCCAGGCCGCCGCGGTCGCATAATCGGCGGTGATGCCGGTGCCGGTCGGCGCGGTCAGGCCCGCGGCCACCGGCATGAAGTAGTTGTCCGCGGCGACGTGCATCAGCCCCTCGCGCACCGAGCGCACTCCTTCTCCGGGGCGCCAGCCGGCCTTGTCCTCGGGAATGGCTTCTCCGAGCGCGACCAGCGTGCGCTCGACACCGCCAATGCCGCGCAGCAGCGCCTGCGTGACGGCAGGAGCATTCGATTGTGGGGCGGCGGTGGTGGGCTGCTGGGCCCGCAGACTCGCGGGAAAGGTCAGGGCGCCCAGCGCGACCAGCGCGAGCGCTTGCGAAGAGATACGCATCGGACGGCTCCGGGGTTGAGGGGTGTGGGGGTACACCCGAGCGGAAGATTCGCTGTGCGGTCCCGCTCGGCAAGCACTGCTCCGGTCCCGATCGGGCCAACCGGTGCCGGAGTCGCTTGCGGGAAGCGTGCGCGGGCGGTATCGGTTCCGGCGCCGCCGGTGCATGTGCGGCCGAGCGCAGCCGCCTGGAGGCGGCGTGTCCGGACCAGCGAGCGCCGGTACCGGCGCCCCGGCACAGGCGCCGGGTTCGTCCCTCAGCAGCTCACCGCAACCGGGCGGAACATGCTCAACTACATCTGGGCGACGCTCGTCATCTCGAGCTTCCTGTTCGCCATCGGCTACGACATCCAGGACTTCCGGAACGACAAGTATCGAAACGGGCAGCCGCTGCCGGTGGAGCTGACGTTCCCGGAGGGGTACGACCGGAATGCTCGCACGGTACCGGTGGCGATCCGCATCGACCCGCGCGAGTACCGGGCGCTGTACGGCGTCGATGCGCAGCCGGACAGCGTCTATGCCGGGCAGCTGCTGCAGACCCGGCTGGGCTCGCAGGTCCGCTTCCAGGCAGATGCCTCGCTGCCCGTGCCGCTGGCCACCATCGCCACCGTCTCCAAGTCCCGCGCCAACGAGCTGCAGGGCACGGTGCGCGACTGGCAGCTGGCGCCCGCCGCGTCCGCGGCGCGCATGGGCCTGGTTTTCGAGCCCGTGCGCTTCGTCAAGCTCAATGCCATCTCGGCTGCGGCGCTGGAGTTCGCCCGGACCGCCGCGGAGATCGCCATCGGGCTGATCGGCGTGCTCGCGCTGTTCCTGGGCATGCTCAAGATCGCCGAAGAAGCGGGCATCATCTTCGCGGTGGTGAAGCTGGTCCGTCCCATCTTCCGCCCGCTGTTCCCGGACGTGCCGGACGATCACCCGGCCCTGGGCATGCTCGCGCTCAACCTCACGGCCAACGTG